>NZ_JAOVUC010000005.1:0-127305 GCF_027737875.1 Campylobacter sp. JMF_08 NE1 | reverse complement strand
GATGGTCCCAGAGGTCCAAGACACAGCGTCGCAGACGGAGCTGTCACGATCGCGCAGAAAAAAAATCTCAAAATTTACGCGCTAAACTACGAAGCGAGCCGTTTTTGGGAGTTTAGAAGCTGGGATAAAATGGTCTTGCCAAAGCCCTTTTCGCGCATAAATTACAGCCTTAGCGAGCCACTAGATATCGCTGGATTGGGGCTAGAAGAGGCGAAAGAGAAAATAGCGAATTTGCTTTTTGCTCAGGCCAAAAAAGATAAAAATTTCGATTTTTAGTTTTGCATAAACGATTTTTGGTATAATTAGCATTTTTTAGGAGAAAAAATGGGACTTTTCAAGGCTAAATCTTTTCTAAGCGTAGCGCAAAATGATAGCGAGTGCGAATTTGTTTTTAGAAAACTTGGATTTAGTAAAAAAATCGTAGATGAAAAGACGCTCAAATTTAGCGTCGATAGTGCAACTGATTTTGTGGCGCAAATGGCGGAATTTAGGCAAAGCATTGCCAAGAGTTTGCACGCAAATATACTAATCGACGACCCTGCTCAGAGGGTGATTTTTTCTAGCGAGCCTAAAAGGGCTGACGAGTGCTTTTATCAAAGCGTCGATAGCGATTTTACCGTGGAATTCCCGCGTAGTGCGACTACTAAAAGCGACGAGAAATTCGGCGCGAGCTTCAACTCTTACGAAAGCCTTTTTAAGGTGCTTTATTTTTTATACAAAAATCAGCATGAAATCGATAGTGTCGCGATGTTTGTGCTCAAATTTAACGACCGCGTGGCGTTTTTGGTGGCAAACAAAAAACGCGCTCTCTATGCCGATATGATTCTCATAGATGACGAAATGAAGGGCATGATGAGCGATAGCGATGAGTTGTTTTATGAAATTTTAAATTTCCAAATCGACAATTTTTACCAGTCGAAAAACAGCGAGTTTTTGACAAATGTTTTCATTTACTCAGACGGCACGCTCAGCAATGAGATCGGTTATGTGATTTTTACACGAATCCATATCAAAACAAATCTTATCAACCTAAATTTCGCCGATTTTATCAACAAAATTGCTATGGTTGAGGCCAGAAATTAGCCCTTCGCACTCTGCTAAAATTTCGCTTCTAGCGAAAATATAAGGGCGAATTAGTGGCGGAATTCGCAAAATTCGGCATTTTTCTTTGAATTTTTTATCCATTTTAGCTTTCTCAAATGGTGCGACGAAGTAGAATTTTTCGTTTTTGCAAACGCAAATTTTGCCTGAAATCACACAATCTGTTTTTTGGATTTCTTTTCGTTGATTTTGGCTTAAAACGATGCCCGAAATTTTACATGCTTTATCGATTAAATTTAGGCTTTTTTGCGAATTTTCAAGCACAAAAAATTTATCTTTTTGATATACAAATTCGCCCATTAAATTTGCCTTGTCGATTGATAAAAACTCAAAACTTTTGGCTAATTTTAAAGCGTATTTTTCTACGAATTTATCGCTAAATTCAGCCCTTACGGCGTTCCTTGCAAATTTGGTATTTTCGTTCGAAATGTCGTTAAAAAATTTGATTTTATTTTCACTTAAAAACTCTAAAATTTGCGTTTTGCTGACATTGTAAAAAGGTCGCACGATAGCGTAATTTGCGCGATTTTCGATTTTTTCAAAGCCTAGCAGATTTGCTAGACCTGCACCTCGTCCAAGTTGCATTAAAAACCACTCAAATTTATCGTTTAATTGGTGGGCTGTGATGAGATTTTCATAGCCAAATTTAGCGCAAATTTCATCAAAAAAATCGTAGCGAATTTTACGCGCAGTGTTTTCAAAATCGCCTGAATTTTCTAAATTTAGCGGAGCAGTTTTGACAAATAAATTCACGCCAAATTTATCGCAAAGCTCTTTTGCGGAAATTTCTTCTAAATCGCTATTTTCGCGGGTTTTGTAATTCACAAAGGCACAGTCAAATTTAACGCCCAAATTTAAAAGCGTATAAAAAAGCGCCGTGCTGTCGCTCCCATGCGAAAAAGCAAGTAAATTTTTCCTACCACGCAAAAAATCCAAAATCTCGCTATCAATGTTTAAGGTTTTCAAAATCTTTCTTTCTAAAAATATCTGTAATGATAGCTAAAAAGTGATTAATTTTGAATTTTTTGTCATTGCGAGACTTTGCGAAAGCAAAGTCGTGGCAATCCAGCAAACGGCAAAGCCGTTTTTGTAAGGTCGCATGTGCCCTACAATTTTGATTTGCCAAATTTTTTGATGGGCAAGGATGCCCACCCTACGCTTCTAGCTGTTTATTTACCGTTATTATCAAATTTTTCTTTTAATTCTATCAATAAATTTTCAAAATGGTTATCTTGTAAATATTCTGCAAATTCTATCAAAATGTCAAATCCGTCATTTTTTTTGATATTTTGTAGTACTGCTTTATTGTTATTATTGCCACGCAAAAAATCTTTAAAAGCCGACATAGTATTTTCTATTGTCTCATAATTATGAAATGGAATAACTCTTTCATTGTCCTCCGCATAAAAATAAAACCAACGAATATATGCTTCATAAGCTAATTCATTATATGTTATTTTACCGTCTCGATATCTAATGACAGCTATATCTTCCTTTCCGTCTTTATCTTTTGAATTTTTAATCTTTTCTATAACTTCATTAAATTTAGCTTTTGCCTTGTCACTAAATTTTTTCTCAACCAAAAAATCAGACCATTTACCCACAATATTATTTTTTGCAGTATGTTCTTTTATTTCTTCTAAGCATAATTCTAAATCTTTCATATATTGCCTTTATTGATATTGAGTAATTTTTACTTTTAAGGTTTTTCCGTCATCTGTATAACGAGCAGAGTAATTTAAAGATAAATCAAGAAATTTGGCTTCACAATACGACTCTCTATCTTGTTGTTCAATAGTATCGATTTCAGTTAGCTTTGCTTGTTTTAGTTCCTCTATTTCTTTAAGCAGTTTTTCTTTGTCCATGTTATAACAAAAACTCTGTTTCATTTGTATCACTTCTTCGACTGACAGCTTCTTTTTTAAGGCAACGCAAGCACAATATGTACCGGCGCTGGAGCAAATATTGCTTGAAAATATTATTTTTTCCACGGTTTCTTTTACATCGGTATCGCCACAACTTGGGGCTTTTGGTTTTGCTCCTATTCCGTCATCGCCACAACCATAAAACAACATTGCACCAAAAATCATACAAATCAAATGTTTTTTCATTTTTACACCTTTAATAAAAAATCTTGCTATTATACCAAGCTTTTACTTAAATCTTATAAAATTTAAGGAATATATCCCTTTAAAATTAAAAATACAAGTATTATTTCCTTTGTTAGATACAAAAACTTTTATCCGTATAATTTCTGCAAAATTCAAGGATAAAAAAATGTCAAAAAAGCTAACTCAAAGAGATATTTGTGGGATTTTGGGGATTGATACAAAGACGCTATATAACTGGCGTAAAAACAAGCCCGAACTTTATCGCATTGTTATGCTTGGATTTAAATTTGATGAACTTCTGAAAGCCCACGAAGAAATTTACACTGAACTTTTAAAAATAGCCGAAGAAAATAGGGAATTTAGGTTGAAATAGTTTGTCATTGCGAGAATTTGCGTAGCAAATTCGAAGCAATCCAGCAACGGCGAAGCCGTTTTAAAATCAAACATTGTTTAAATTTTTTGGATTGCCACGAATTTTTGCTTTCGCAAAAATTCTCGCAATGACATTAAATTTGTTTTGTAATTTTTCCTATGAGTTTTCCGCCGACGAATTCGCTAATTTCGCACTCGTAGAGCTGTCCGATTTGCAAATTTTGTATCTCGCTTTCGTTGATTAAAATCTCGCCGTCGATGTCTTTGTCCCAAAGAGCAAGTTTTGCGCCGTAAAAAAACTCACCTTCACTGCTAATGCCCGTGATTTCCACGCTTTGTGTGGTGCCTACAAGCCCGGTGAAACTCTCACAAATCGCCTTATCCACGATTTTTTCGATTTTATTTAGCCGTTTTGTGATAACGCGAGTTGGAATTTGCTCCATTTCGCAACTTGCTGTGTCTTCTTCTTTGGAGTAGGCAAAGGCTGAAATTCTATCAAATTTAAACTCGCTTAAAAACTCGCAAAGCTCGTTAAATTCGCTCTCGCTCTCGCCCGGGTGCCCGATTATCACGCCGGTTCGCAAAAACGAATTTGGAGCTTCTCGCATTAAATTTAGCAAATTTAAAATTTCATTTTTGCCGTTTCCGCGCTTCATAATTTTTAACATTTCGTCATTTATGTGCTGGATTGGCATATCGAAATAATTCACAAAAACGCTTGAATTTATGATAGTTTTAATCAAATTTTCACTCGTCGTGGTCGGATAAAGATAAAGAATTCGCGCAAATTTTACGCCCTCAATCTTTTCAATGCGATTTATAAGCGCGATTAGCCCGTCTTTTTCGCCTCTATCTCGCCCATAGCTGCTCGTATCTTGCGCGATAAAGCTAAAATCATAAAATCCCTGTGTGACCAAATCCCTAACTTCGGCTTCGATGTCATCTAAACTGCGACTTTTCAAACGCCCTTTGAAGCTTGGAATCGCGCAAAAACTGCATTTTTGGTTGCACCCTTCGGCGATTTTAATGTAAGCGTGAAAATTTGAGCCAGTGATTACCCTTTTTTGCGTGGTTTGCAAGTAAGTATTGGGCGAAAATAGATTTTGTTTTTTTAAAATCATCTCGTCGATTTTATCGTAGTCGCCGACACCGCTGAAAATATCTACTTCGGGGAGTTCTCGCATAAGCTCGTCTTTGTAGCGCTCCATCAAACAGCCAGTTACGACTAAAACGCCGTTTTTTTTCTTAAATTCGGCTAGTTCGAGTATGGTTCGGATACTTTCTTGCTTCGCCGAAGCGATAAATCCGCAGGTATTTACTATCATGACATCGGCATTTTGGGGCTCGGAGACGATTTCGTAGTTTTGCAACCTACCAAGCATAATCTCGCTATCGACGAGATTTTTATTACAACCAAGGCTTACTAAATAAAGTTTTGGCATTTTTACAACCAAATATTATCGATTAGGCGCGTTTTGCCAACCTTTGCGGCGACAAGAATAATGGTGTTTTTAGGCTCGATTTGGTCTAAAATTTCGAAATTTCTATTTACAAACGCGATATAATCGACCTCTAATGGCTCTAAAATCGAAAGCATTTTATCCTTTAAAATACTCGTGCTAATCTCGCCTTTGGCGATTAGATTGCTAGCGTTTAAGAGGGAGCGCGAAATTTTAAGCGCTAGCATTTTTTCCTCTTCGTCTAAATACGCATTGCGCGAGCTCAGAGCCAGCCCGTCGCTCTCTCTGACGATTTCGCACGGCACGATATTAATATCCATTAAAAAGCTTTTTACCATATTTTGCACGATAAAGAGCTGTTGGGCGTCCTTTTTGCCCATATAGACATTGTTTGGGCGAACGATATTGAAAAATTTATTCAGCACCATACACACGCCGTCGAAGTGCCCTGGGCGGGTTTTGCCCTCCAAAATTTCAGATGTCGGGCGCACCGCTATGATTGTTGGTTCATTATCAGTGTAAATTTCGCTAACTTCTGGGATAAACATAGCGTTGATATCTAAATTTTCGCAAATTTTAATATCTGCTTCTTCGTTTTTTGGATATTTTTCGTAATCCTCGCCCGGTAAAAACTGCGTAGGATTTACGAAGGTCGATACGATTACGATGTCGTTTTCGTTTCTGGCTTGTTTGATTAGGCTTATGTGTCCAGCGTGCAAAGCACCCATTGTAGGGACAAATCCCACATTACCACAGGCATTGGCACGAAATGCTCGTAACTCTTCTACTGTTCTTATGATTTGCATATTTACTTCCAAATTTTGAAATTTAAATGGCGATTATAACTCAAAAAAATTAAAATTTAACTCTGGGTTAAAAGGGTTAAAAGCTTTAAGCTGTTATAATCTCGCAAAAAATTTAAAGGCAAAACTTGGATAATTACGAATATAGCGAACTTTTGAAAAACCTTGACATAAAAATCAATAATATTAGCTCGATTATCAAACCAGATGAAATTAGCGCGCGCTTAGAGGAAATTTCAAAAATCGAAGCGGACGAGAAATTTTGGAGCGATGTGAAGCTAGCAACTCAAATCGGACGCGAAAAGACCAAAATCAGCTCAGTGCTAGCTAAATTTAAAAAGGCAAATTCTGCGCTTGATGATGCGCGTGAAATTTACGAATTAGCCCTTAGTGAAAATGATGATGATACGATAAACGACCTTTTTGAGGGCGCAGGCGAGCTAGAAGAGGAAATTTCAAATTTAGAGTTAGCGATGATGCTCGGTGGCGATGACGATGACAAAAACGCGATTATCACTATCCACCCAGGAGCTGGTGGGACAGAGAGTTGCGACTGGGCGGGCATGCTGTATCGTATGTATAGTAGGTTTTGCGAGAGAGAAGGGTTTAAAATCGAGGTTTTGGACTTCCAAGAGGGCGATGAAGCGGGGATTAAAGATGTGAGCTTTATCGTGCGTGGCGAAAACGCCTATGGGTATTTAAAGGCCGAAAACGGAATCCACCGCCTAGTGCGAACAAGCCCATTTGATAGTGCAGGGCGTAGGCACACGAGCTTTTCAAGCGTCATGGTAAGCCCTGAGCTAAACGATGATATTGAGATAAATATCGAGGATAAGGATATTAAAATCGATGTTTTTCGCGCTAGTGGGGCAGGTGGGCAGCACATCAACAAAACAGAAAGCGCTGTTCGCATAACTCACTTAGCCACTGGGATTGTGGTGAATTGTCAAAACGATAGAAGCCAACACAAAAATAAAGAAACGGCAATGAAGGTGCTAAAATCGCGACTTTACGAGCTTGAACTTATGAAAAAACGAGAAGCAAGCGATAGTATCGAAAAAAGCGATATTGGCTGGGGACATCAGATTCGCTCTTATGTGCTTTTCCCGTATCAGCAGGTCAAGGACAACCGCTCAGGCGAGGCGTTTAGCCAGACTGATGCGATACTTGATGGCGATATAAAAAAGCTAATCGAGGGCGTTTTAATTTCGCAAGCAAACAAACAATAAATTTCATTAGAAAGGATTAATATGAGTGAAGAGGGAATTCTTCTAGCATTAGGTTATACTTCAAGCGAGGCGGTGATAGCGCAACTTCGCGGTATTTTGTCAAAATGTGATTTCACAGACACAGAGTTGGAGCACATCGTTACACTAAACGATAAGCTTAAAATTTATGATGCTTACATCGCTATGTCAAATACAAATCCGTATTTTAAAATCAAAAATGAGGCCGCTACAAAAGAGCGCAAAGAGGCTGTTGTAGATATGATCAAGGCTTGGTCGGATAAATTTAATATAGCCTTAGAAAAAGTGCCGAACAAAGACACTTACTATATCTTAGGCAGATAAGGATAGCTTATGAAAAATTTAATCGCTGTGATGATTGCAGGATTATTTTTAGCAGGTTGTGTCAGCAATGCACCAAAAAGTGCAGTAAGCGCGCCAAAGGCTGGAAAATACAGCTACAACGAGATCCAAGACGGAATCCGCCCAGCCAAAATCGAGGGCAATATCGTCCAAAGCGACGCTTGCAGAAGCGGAAATGGCGCTTTGTGTTTTAGTTTCGCTGAATCAATGTATGCCAAAGGCGATTTTGGCTCAGCTGCAAACGCCTATAATATGGCGTGCGTAGGCACTCAAAACTTCCCAGCTTGCATGAAATTAGCTGAGATGTTTGAGCGCGGACAAGGCGTGCAACAAAACACATTTAATGCAATCGATCTTTACCGCGTAACTTGCTACCACGGATACAAAAACGCTTGCGCAAATATGAGGCGCTTGGGTTATAACGGCTAAATTTAGCCAAATTTGGGGCGAAATTTTAAAATTTATCAAATTTCGCCCTAGCTTTCAAATTTAAATTTTATAAACAAAAAATTTAATCACGCAAATGTAAAATTCGCTCCGATTTTATAAAGGAGATACAAAATGAAAATTTTAAAATTCGCAATTCTTGGCGCGATTGTCGGTCTGTTTTTCACAGGCTGTGCGCACACGAGAGCCTCAGGTAGCGTGGTGTATGATAGCGAAAGTCCGTATTATAGGGGATATTACGAGAGCGATTATTACTATGACAGAGGATATCGCCGTCGCCCTGTGATTTATGATAGACGCCCGGTTATCGTGGATAGGCGTCCTGTCGTGGTAGATAGACGCCCTGTCGTGGTTCGGGACAATCGCCACGGTCATATAAATACTCGCCCGCACACTCGCCCAGCCATCTCTTCGCGCCCGCGTAATCACCGCCCAAGCGATAAATCAATCCGCCACGAGCGCGAAATCCGCAAAATTCATGCTAACAACGGCGAGCGCGAAATGAATTTGAGCCGTGCTAAAAGAGAGACGCAGTTTAGCAGAACAAATTCGAGTGGCAGAGAAATCAAAAGGCGCGAACGCGAGGCTAGGAGCTTTGATAATGACAACGGCGAACGCCACAGAAGCGCACATAGAGATATAAAACGCAGAACAAGATAGATGAAATTTGGCTAAATTCATTGAAATTTAGCCAAATTTGGCTGTTAAATTTAGCCAAATTCTCACGAAATTTTAAATTTTAAAATTCCCTATTTGCATTTGAAAGCATTAATTTTATGCGGTTTTCTTGATTTACCGCACTTGCGCCCGGGTCGTAGTCGATCGCGGCGATGTTGGCGTCTGGGTAGTTTTGCTTGATTTTGCGTATCATACCGCGCGCGATGATGTGATTTGGCAGACAGCCAAATGGCTGGGCGCAGACGACATTTTGCACGCCTTGCTTCATAAACTCGACCATTTCAGCTGTGAGTAGCCACCCTTCGCCCATTTTCACGCCGTGGCTGATGTATCCCTCAGCGGCTGCGCGCACCTCTTTAAATGGCGTTGGCGGACGAAATCCATGTTTTTTCATAGCGCGAATTAATTTTTTTTGGCAAAATTCTAAAATTTTTGCAACCCCAAGGCTACCCCAATACGCCGCACCACCTTTGCCATAGAGCTTTTTGTCATACACAGCATCATAAATGCAAGTCAGCACGAAATCCATTAGCCCGGTATTTACGGGTTCGGCGTTTTCTTTGATTAGATAGGCGTTTAGGCCGTTGTTGCCGATAGGAGAGTATTTCAGATAGATTTCGCCCACGATACCAACTTTGATTTTTGGCTCGCTAGAACGCTTTATTTTGGCGAAATTTTGCAAGATATGGCCAAAATTTTTATTTAGTTTGAAAAATGACTTTTGATTTGTCAAATTTGCGATAAATTCGACCATTTTTTCGTAAATTTCGTTTGTTTGATTAGGAATTTTTTCGTATGGTTTGCACTGATTGTATAAATTCATCATCAAATCACCGTAAAAAATCGCCACAAACAGCTTGATTAGCGCCATTTTGCTTAACGCAAATCCATTTTCATCTAGCGAGCCAAAATTTAGCGAGATTACTGGCACATAGCCAAAACCGCTCTCGTTTAGGGCTTTGCGAAGCAAATTTATATAGTTGCTCGCCCTGCACCCGCCACCTGTTTGGCTTATGAGAAGTGCGACCTTGTGCGTGTCAAATTCGCCACTTTTTAGCGCGTCGATAAACTGCCCGATTACGAGCAGGGCAGGGTAGCACATATCGTTATGGACATTTCGCAAGCCCTCCTCGACGATGTTTGCGCGGTTGTCCCGTAAAAGCACGCTTTTATACCCCTCATCAGCCAAAACGCTTTTCATAAAGCGAAAATGCGGATCGATCATCGTAGGGATTAAAATCGTGTGAGTGCTTTTCATATTTTTTATAAATTTCGCAAACATCATTAGCCTTTTTGTATAAATTGAGCTTTTTCGCGCTCTAACATTGTCGCTTTTAGCGAGCGTAGGCGGATTTTAACAGCCCCTAGATTTGTAACTTCGTCGATTTTAAGCTGAGTGTAAATTTTGCCATTTGCGCGTAGCAGATCGCGCACTTCATCGCCTGTAATCGCGTCTATTCCGCACCCAAAGCTTACGAGTTGCACGAGTTGCATTTTAGGATATTTGCAGATAAATCTAGCCGCGCTATACAGCCTGGCGTGGTATGTCCATTGATTTAGCGATTTGGTTTGAACTTGCATTAGCGGCAGGCTATCCTCGCTTAGCACGATAAATCCGAGAGAATTTAAGTAGCGATCAATCCCGTGATTTACGCTTTTGTCGATATGATATGGTCTGCCAGCAAGCACGATTGCGCTCAAATTTTGCTCGCGGATTAAATTTAGCGTTTCTTCGCCTTTGATTAAAACCGTGTTTTTGTAGTTTTCTAGCTCTTTTTTGCCCTGAAATACGGCGTTTTTGATGACATCAAGCTTAAATTTAAACCCTAAATTTGCTAGCTCTTTTCGCATAGTTTTGGCAAAAAATTCAGGCGCATTTAGATCTAGGTGCGGGTATAAAAACGCCCGCTCATCCAGCGCGCTGACATTTGCTTTGATTAGCTCTGGGTAGTATGCCACCACAGGGCAGTTGTAGCAGTTTTCGCTGATATTTTCGTCTAGGTTGTAGCTCATGCACGGATAAAATATAAAATCGACATTTTGCGCTAGCAAGTCGTAAATATGGCCATGCACGCTTTTGGCTGGGTAGCAGACTGTGTCGCTTGGTATGCTTTGGTTGGCTAAAAACAGCGTCTCTTTGCGCGGTTTGCGAGACAGAGCGACGCTCATACCTAAATTTTCAAAAAACGCACTCCAAAACGGGATCATCTCATACATATTCAAAACAAGCGGAATTCCGACCTTTGGCGCGCCCTCTTTTGGGAGTTTTTTGTATTTTTTCAAAAGCTCGTTTTTAAACTCGAATAAATTCGTAATATCGTTTCTGATAGCCTTACCTGCGCCTCTTTCGCATTTATTTCCGGTGATAAATTTCGAATTTTCAAAATGCGTGATTGTAAGCGGACATTTGTTTGTGCAAAGCTTGCAGGTATCAAATTCGCTTTTGTGCGTAAATATTGCTAGTTTTTCGCTCGTGATTAAATTTGAGCTCTCCGGCGCATTATCGCGCGCAAAAAGCGCAGCCCCATACGCACCCATAAGCTCGCTGATATCGAGCCTGATGACATTTTTGCCAAGCTCTTTTTCAAAGGCTCTTAGCACAGCATTGTTTAAAAATGTCCCGCCCTGAACCACGATATTTTGCCCCAAATCGTCGGAATTTCGCACGCGAATTACCTTGTAAATCGCGTTTTTAATCACGCTAATTGCAAGTCCCGCGCTGATATCTTCCACGCTCGCGCCGTCTTTTTGGGCCTGTTTGACAGATGAGTTCATAAAGACCGTGCAACGGCTACCAAGCTTGGCTGGGTGCGAGGCAAAAAGCCCCATTTTGGCGAAATTTTTGATTTCATGGCCTAGTGAATTCGAAAATGTTTGCAAAAACGACCCGCACCCTGAGCTGCACGCCTCATTTAGCACGATAGAATCGATATTGCCGTCTTTTATCGAAAAACATTTTATATCTTGACCGCCGATATCGATGATGAAATCGACCTTGGGGTTGAAGTGGCGCGCCGCGCTGTAATGCGCGATGGTCTCGACTATGCCGTAATCAAAGCCAAATGCGGTTTTGATTAGCTCCTCGCCATATCCTGTAACGCCTGAGCTTTTGATTTTTATGCGTGAATTACAAAGGGCGTAAATTTCGGTTAGTTTTTCTTGTAAGATATTTATCGGATCGCCCTTATTTGATGAGTAAAATTTGTATAAAAGCTCATAATTTTCGCCGATTAAAACGACCTTAATCGTCGTGCTGCCGCAATCCACGCCCAAATACGCGCTCCCAGAGTATGAGGCGATGTCAGCTTTGGGGACACTCGCTTTTTCGTGGCGGGCGATAAATGCGTCAAATTCGGTCTGCGAGCTAAACAGAGGCTCCTCTGATTCTAAAAGCTCTTTATTTGGGCTTTTTTGCAAAAGTTCTATGATTTTGTCCAAATTTAGCGCAGTGCCTGTTTTTTTGGCATAAATCGCTGAACCATACGCCACGAAAAACGGCCCGATATCAGGGAAGGTGGCGTTTTCGTCGCTTAAATTTAGCGCCTCTTTGAAGCGTTTTTGCAAACCTTTTAAGAAAAATAGAGGTCCGCCTAGAAACAAAATATTGCCCTTAACCTCGCGCCCTTGGGCAAGTCCGGCGATTGTCTGCTCGACTACGGCTGCGTAAATGCTCGCACTTATGTCTTCTTTGCGCACGCCTTGATTTAAAAGAGGCTGAATATCGCTTTTGGCAAAAACCCCGCACCGAGAGGCGATAGGGTAAATTTTGCTCGCGTTGAAACTCAGTCTGTCAAGCTCGGAAATGTCTAAATTTAGCAAATTTGTCATTTGATCGATAAATGCGCCAGTTCCGCCTGCGCACGAGCCGTTCATACGCTCCTCGACCCCGCCTGTGAGAAAAATAATTTTTGCGTCCTCGCCACCTAGTTCGATGACGATATCGGTTTTAGGAAACATCTGCCTAACTCCTAGCGAAGTGGCATAAACCTCTTGGACAAAGGGAATTTCGCAGTTTTTGGCGATACCCATACCGGCTGAACCTGCTATGGAAAGGCTGAAATTTTCGTTTGGATATCTTTTTTGGATTTCTAAAATTCGCTGTAAAACTAGCTCTTTTGGTTTGGCTAAATGTCTTTGGTAAGTTTTTTCTAAAATTTCATTATTTTCATTTAAAATTACTGTTTTTACGGTCGTGGAACCAACATCAATGCCTAGATATATCATAATTCATCACTCTTGAAAATTTTATTGAAATTTTACAAAATTTATTAAAAAAATAAGCTATGTAAAATTTAAATTTCGTGATTTTATACATTGTTTTTAAACGAAAATAAAATAATGATAGATTTTATCTCATTAGCGAGATAAAATCCTATTTTGCGCAAATTCGCGCTGAATTTTGGGCTAAAATTATTTTCTAAGCTCTTTAATTTTAGCAGCTTTACCTTGTCTGTTGCGTAGATAAAATAGTTTTGATCTGCGGACACGACCACGGCGTAATACTTCGATATTTTCGATACTTTCGCTGTAAATTGGGAAAATTCTCTCTACGCCAACGCTGTTAGCACCGATTTTGCGGATGATAAATGTCTCGCTTACGCCTTCGCCGCGTCTAGCGATACATACGCCCTCGAAATTTTGAACACGGCTTTTGTCGCCTTCTTTGATTCTGATAGCGACTTTTAGTGTATCGCCAGCACGAAAATCAGGCACAACTTTGTTTGCAATTTGAGCATCTTCAAATGCTTGAATATACTTGTTTTTCATAAAATGTCCTTTATTTTTTGGCGATTTTTCGGTACATATCCACCCGAAAGTACCTAGTTTTCATTAGCGCCATTTGATTTTTTAAACTGTGCATTTTAGCGTGATTACCCTTTAAAAACTCTGAAATTATAGATAAATTTTTAAAAATATCAGGTTTTGTGAAAGAGGGTGCCTCTAAAAGCCCATCTTCGAAGCTCTCTTCATCAAGCGAGGCAGTATTTCCCAAAACACCGGCTAAATTTCGGCTTATAGCGTCGCTCATACACAGCGCGCCAAGCTCGCCACCAGTTAAGACAAAATCCCCTATGCAAAAAACTTCGCTGACATACTCTTCGATTATGCGCTCGTCGATTCCTTCGTATCTGCCACAAATAAAGCAAATTTCACTCTGCCCAGCTAGGCGTTTCGCGTCGTTTTGGGTAAATTTTTTACCGACTGGGGTTAGGTAGATGATTTTTGCGTTTGGGGAAGTTTTTTTAAACTCATCAAGCGTCCTTGCTAGGGGTTCGGTGCCGATTAAAAGGCCTGCGCCTCCGCCTATCATATAATCATCGACCTTTTTGTATTTGTTGGTAGTAAATTCTCTGGGATTTAAAAAATTTAGCTCGATAATGCCCTTATCAACGGCTCGTTTTAAAATCGAGTCGCCAAAATATGGCTGGATTAAATTTGGAAAAAGGCTTACGAAGGTAAATTTCATGAATTTTCTAAAATCGCCTTAGCGTTTTTGGTTAAAATTTTGCGCTCATCAAGTGAAATTTGAACTACAAAATTATCTAGATATGGCACAAAAAATGTGCTAGCAAGCCCTAAATTTACAAGCTCACTCGCTGTTTTTACCTCGAAAAGATACGCGCTGCCACTCTCCATTATGTCGCTTACTTCGCCCAAAATTTCGCCATCTTCGCAAACGCTAAGCCCCAAAATATCAAAATAGAAAAATTCGCCTTTTTTTAGCGGGCAATTTTTTCTAGTGTTTTCGATAGTTTGATAAAGGGTTTTATTTACTAAATTTTGGGCTAGTTCAATGCTCTCAAAACCTACGAATTTCACAGTGGAATTTGATTGTAAAAATGCAGAAATTTCCAAAACGGTGCCATCTTGTAAATAAAATTTGGCACCTTTTTTAAATTGTTTTGGGAAATCGCTTTTATCGTGAAGTCGCAATGCGCCTTTTAGGCCGACTGTTTTGCCGAGCTTAGCGACTTCGAGCAGGTTTTCAGGCATCTTTGGCTTTAACCGTGATTTTGTAGTTACTCGGATCCTTGGCCTTATAGCCCATGATGACCGTTTTTATGGCGTTAATCATTTTGCCGTCTTTGCCGATAAGTTTGCCAGTATCGGCCTTATCAGCGTAGATGATAATCTCTGTGAAATTATCGCCAGATTTTAGCTCGGTAGAAATCGAGTCTGGGTGATCTACGATTAGCTTTGCGTATTCTTTTATAAAGTTTTCAACCATGATTATTTGCTTGTGATTTGAGCAACTCTATCGCTTAGTTTAGCGCCTACGCTTTTCCAGTAAGCTAGTCTTTCGCTATCTACTTTGACATTGTTTTCGTCTTTTAGAGGGTTATAATAACCGATAGTCTCGATAAAACCGCCGTCGCGTCTTTTTCTGCTATCTGTTACAACTATACGATAAAAAGGTTTTTTCTTTCTACCTAATCTTGTTAGTCTAACAACTGTTGCCATTTTTTCTCCTTGAAATTTTTAAAGTTTTAGAACTTGTAAATACCCAAAATTTGGGCATTGATAAGCTCTAAAACCGAGAATTATCTCGGTTTTTGCACAATCGAGGCTAGCCCTTGCATACCGCCTTTTGACGAGAATTTTTTAGCAAGTTTTGCCGCGTTTGTGAATTGTTTCAAAAATCTATTGACCTCGACTTGCGACAAACCTGCGCCTTGGGCAAGTCTGCGTTTGCGAGAGTTGTTCAATAAATCTGGATTTTCGCGCTCTTTTGGCGTCATAGAATCAATCATAGCTTTAATATGTCTAATCTCTTTTGAATTTTCCAAATCAATATCTTGGATTTTGTTTGCCATGCCAGAAAGTCCAGGAATCATGCCGATTAAATTTTTCATATTTCCTAGCTTTTTGACGCTTTCGAGCTGCGAAATAAAGTCGTTGAAATTAAATTCGCCTTTTTTGATTTTTTTGTTTAATTTTTTTGCCTCTTTTTCGTCGAAAACAGCCGCTGTTTTCTCGACCAATGTCGCTAAATCGCCCTCTCCCATGATACGGCTAGTGATACGATCTGGTATGAAACCCTCTAAATCAGCGACCTTTTCACCCGTTCCGATAAATCTAAGTGGAATTCCTAACTGATGTGCGATTCCAAGGGCGATTCCGCCTTTTGTATCGGCGTCAAATTTGCTCAAAATCACACCGCTGATTTCAAGCACTTCGTTAAATTTAGCCGCTGTTTTCACGCCGTCTTGACCGCTCATCGCGTCAGCGACATAGAAAATTTCATGCGGATTAATCTCTTTTTTGATATTTGAAATTTGCTCCATTAGCGCTTCGTCGATTGCGAGGCGTCCAGCAGTATCGACTAAAAGCACATCATATAATCCAGCTTTTGCTTTTACAAGGGCCTCTTTTGCGACTTTGATAGGGTTTGTTTCGTTATCTAGGGCAAAAAGATCTATCTCGTTTGCTTCGCAAAGTTGTTTTAGTTGCTCGACGGCTGCTAAGCGTTGCAAGTCGCAAGCTGCGATTAACACCTTCTTTTTTCTAAGTTTTAAGAAATTTGCGAGTTTTACAGTGGTGGTTGATTTACCGCTACCTTGCAAACCTGCCATAAGCACGATTGTAGGGTTCGTATCAGCAAAAACAAAGCCCTGATTGCTGCCTTTTGGCGCTGTTAAAATCATGGTTAGGTTGTTTTTGATTGAATCTAAAAATTGCTTTTGACCGATTCCGTTGATTTTGACATCGGCTTCTACTAATGCTATGAAATCTTTGGTTACTTTGTGATGAACATCTGCCTTCAAAAGTGCCTTTTTGAGGGTGTCAAGCGCGTTTTTGAGCGCTTTTTCATCATCGATTGTTTTTAGCTTATTAACCGCATTTTTAAATGATTCACTGATTATCTCAAACACTATCGTTCCCTTATAAAATTATTAAACCTACGATATTACCAAAATTTAACTTAAATAGCTGTTAATATTGCATATTTTTTGGTATATCAAAGCCAAATTCGTTAAATTCGCCTTTTAATGGAGCGATAAATTTAAGTCCTAAAATTTCGGTTTGGTATGAGTGCAAAAACATACGCTTTGATTTGCTTTTGGCGTATTTTTCATCGCCGATTATGCCGTGAGCGAGGCTGGCTAAATGCACCCTGATTTGGTGCGTTCGACCAGTTTCGATTGTGATTTTGACAAAGGATTTTTTACCGCTTACCATGAGCGGAAAAACATTTGTAATCGCCTCTTTGCCGTTTGGCGAAATTTTCGAAATCGCGCCGGATTTGCCCTTGATTGTGAGGATTGGGTCGGTGATTTTGATCTCTTCGCTGACTATGCCATTTACGAGGGCAAGATATGTTTTTTTTACGCGCATGGCTTTGAATTCGTTTATCGCTTTTTGGCGAAATTCCTCGTTTTTAGCCAGCATTATTACTCCGCTTGTCCCCTTATCAAGGCGATTTAAGAGAATTGCGTGATAAATTTTTTCTAAATTTTCGCACTCCAAAAACGCAGGTTTATCCACGGCGATGATGTTTTCGTCCTCGTAAATCAGCTTTGGTTTTTCCATTTTTGCGACGCTAAAAATGGTTTTTTCGCTCATCATTTCGCGCGCTACGCTAAGCTTTTTGCCGTGCGCGCTCACAAGCCCAGCATCTATTAGCGCCTTGGCTTCGTTGTTTGAAATTTTTTCTTGGATTGCTAGAAGTTTATAGGCTTTTTCTTGCATTGATTTCGTCCTTTATGATTTTTATAATGCGTTCTAAATCGCAAATTTGCAAAATTTCGCTCTTTTGGGGCGGGTTTTTTAGCGCGTCACCAAGCTCGCTAGCTTCGCAAATTTTGATATTTTTTACTAGATTATACAGCGCGTTTTGGTTGTGAAAATACCTGCCGCTGATGATTTTAGCGCCAAAGCTAGCAGGTTCGATTGGATTGTGTCCGCCGATATTTGGCACAAAACTGCCACCAAGGATTACAATATCGCTAATGGCGTAGAAATTTATCAGCTCGCCGATTGTATCAAGCAGTATAAAATCGCTTTTGAAATTTTTGTTTTCGCTAAATTTCTCAAAACTCAAATTTAGCTCATCTGCCCAAATTTTCGCGATTTTGGCGCAGTGCTCGAAACGGGCAGGGTGGCGTGGAGCAAGGATAAATTTGAAATTTTTGTTATTTTGCGCGAAATTTTTAAGTCCTGCTAAAATCAGCTCCTCTTCGCCCTCGTGCGTGCTAGCAATCGTGATAGTGGTGCAGTTTTGAAATTTTGGCAAATTTTTGCTTGGAGAGCTAGAATTTGCGCTTTTGATATTTCCAGCTACGATTATGTTTTTTGCGCCAAGCTCGCTAAGACGGGCCTTATCGCGCTCGCTTTGGGCTAAAACCAAATCAATATTTTCAAAAATTTTATTGTAGTAAAATTTAAATCGCAGATAGTTTTTGTAGCTTTTATCTGAAATTCTAGCGTTTAAAAGCACGATAAAAGAGCCGTTTTTTTTCGCGCTTCGCACTAAATTTAGCCACAACTCAGCCTCGAAAATCACGGTAACTTTGGCCTTTTCTAACCAAAATGGAAGCAGATTTTCAAATGGCAAAAAGCGCGAGTTTTGCGTGATTTGCTTCGCTGCTGCAAAGCCCGTGTCTGTGGTTGTGGTAAGGGCTAGGCTATCGAAATTTGAGATTAGGTTTTTAAGCGCATTTACCTCGCCAAGACTGCAAGCGTGAAAATGCACATCGCAGGGGTTGAATTTCGGATTTTTAAATAGCAAAAACCTAGCAGGAAGGCTTTTGCGATATTTTTTTTTGATGGCTAGCACCGCCAAAAACGGCAGTGCAAGTAGCCAGATAAGAAAAGAAAAAAGTGTATAAATCACTCTGCTTCTTTGTATAAAATTCTGCCACAATACGGGCAGGTTACGATATCATCGCTTTTGATAACTGCGCTATAAACTCTGTCGTTTAATCTCATGAAACAGCCATAGCAGGCTTGTTTGCGCACTGGAACGACAGCTGTGTTACTAGCCCATTTGCGGATTTTTTCGTAGAAGGATACGGTTTTTGGATCCATTGATTTGATTAGTTTTTCGCGAACTGAATAAATTTTCGATCTGCTCTCCTCGACCTCGCCCATTTGGGTGCTAACCTCTGCTTTGATCTCTTCAAGCTCTGTCTCAAATGCGCTTTTTTGCGCCTCTAAATCAGCGATTAGGGCTTTTTTTGTTTCGACATGTTTTTCTAATCTATCGATTTGCTCGTTTGCAGCACTTAACTGCTCTTTTGTGATATCGACCTCGACGCTAAGGGCTTTGATCTCTTTTTCTGTTTTTAGTGAGGCTGATTTTTTCGCGCTACTTTTTGATTTAGCGTTTAGCTCCGCGATTTGAGCGTTTGTGAGTGAAATTTGCTCACTTAGCTCCTCGATTTCAGTGTTTAGCACATCGATTTCGTTTTTGGCTTTGTCGATTTGATTAACTTTCGAATTTAGTCTTGCTTGGGCTGCTTCGATTTTTGGCTTGAAGCTGTCTAGTTCTTTGTCGTGTTCGCACAGCTCGACTAACTGATTTAGATATTTGTTCATGATTTTCCTTTTAGTAATATTTAAATGGATTTTTTTGTTCGTTTATTATAACTTTTATTTTATCTTTTGGCAAGTGTGGAGCGAGGCAAGCCCCAAAGTAGCGCTCACTTTCAAAGTGATTGATATCTATCAAACAGACCTTATTTTCTAAATTTTGTATCGCACTATGATATTTGATATCACCTGTGATGAAGCAATCCACGCCCAAATTTTCATTTAGCTCGCTTCCGCTTCCTGTGCAAAGCGCGATCGTTTTGATATGCGCTTTGGCATTTACAGCCCTGATTATAGGCATGTTAAATTTGGCTTTTATGTCGCTTACAAGCTCATAAAAGCTCATATCCACGCGCATGAATTCCAAAAATTCTCTGCTTTCATAAATTTCATAGCCCAAAATTTCACGCGCGACATATTTATTTAGCAGATGTTTGTCGAAATTCGTGTGCATGGCAATGACGCTGATGTTTTTTTGGATTAGTTGATAAATCAAATTTGAGGGATAAATTAGCGGATTTAGCGATTTTAATCCCTTAAAAATCAGCGGATGATGAACGATGAGAAGCGAGCCTGGCCAGGCTTTTTCTACTAATTCGCTAGTAACATCAAGGCTAAGATAAACTTCGCCTATCTCGCTTCCTGCTTCGCCTAGTAAAATTCCGCTATTATCCCAGCTCTCGGCGTCCTCAAAGGGCGCGAGAGTATTTAGAATTTCATAAATTTCGCCTAGTTTCACGAATTTTCCTTAGCCAAATTTTGCAAGTATTTTTCTGAATCGGCATAGCAAAGCGCGCAGTTTTTCGCCATATCACGGATTTTTAGGATATAGTCTTGTCTTTGGGTTACGCTGATTGCGCCTCTGGCATCAAGGACATTGAAGGTGTGTGCTGCTAGCATGCAGTAATCATACGCTGGTAGAGCCAGTCCCTGCGCTAGGATAGATTTGCACTCGGCTGAGGCGTTTTCAAACTGCGCAAAAAGCCTATTTGCGTCTGCGACTTCGAAATTGTATTTAGAAAACTCAAATTCGCTTCTTTTATGCACATCGCCATAAGTTACATTTTCGTCCCACGCTATGTCATAGACATTGTCCTTGTTTTGTAGATACATGGCAAGTCTTTCGAGCCCATAAGTGATCTCGCCACTGATTAGCTCGCAAGGGATTCCACCTACTTGTTGAAAATATGTGAATTGCGTAACTTCCATGCCATCTAGCCAAACCTCCCAGCCTAGCCCCCAAGCGCCAAGAGTTGGGCTCTCCCAGTTATCCTCGATGAAGCGAATATCGTGTTCTTTGAGATTTAGCCCCAAACGCTCCAAGCTTTTTAAATACAGCTCTTGGATATTATCTGGGCTTGGTTTTAAAATCACTTGAAATTGATAATATGCGCCAAGGCGGTTTGGGTTTTCGCCATAACGCCCGTCAGTTGGGCGGCGGCTCGGTGCTACATAGGCTACATTCCACGGCTTATTTCCGATAGCGCGCAAAAATGTAGCTTGGTGGTATGTGCCAGCTCCACTTGGCATGTCATAAGGCTGGACAAGTAAGCAGCCTTGCTCGTGCCAGTAGTTTTGAAGTGTTAAGATGATTTGTGAAAATGTCATAGTTTTCCTTTATAAAATTACTTCGATATTTTGTGAATCTTTTTGTAATGCTTCTGCTTGTTGCGCTCTGTTTGCAAGCAGTTTTGCAGCTAAGCTCTCATCACTTAGGGCTAGGATTTGCACGGCTAAAAACGCTGCGTTTTTCGCCCCTGCTTTGCCGATAGCTAGGGTCGCCACAGGTATTCCACCTGGCATTTGCACTGTGGCATATAGCGCGTCCATGCCTCCTAGCGCGCTTCCACCAAGAGGGATTCCAAGCACAGGTTTGGTTGTGTTTGCTGCCACGGCTCCTGCTAAATGAGCTGCCATGCCAGCAGCGCAGATAAAGACCTGCGCGCCCTTTTTCTCGGCGTTTGCGACATACTCGGCGGTGCGTTTTGGTGAGCGGTGAGCGGAGCTGATTATCATTTCATAAGCCACGCCAAATTCTTTTAGGATTTTCGCGCACTCATTTACGATTTCATAATCGCTTTTCGAACCCATTATTATCGATACAAATTTCACTTTATTTCCTTTCTTAAAAAGCTAAATTCTGGCAAATTTGCAGGAAGTTTGATTTCGTTTAAATTCCCGCTGTGAATTTCGCTAAATTCTTTGTTATTTCTGGCAATCAAACGGCTAAATTTGATAAATTTTTTACCCCCGTTTTCAAAAATTTCGCCAAATTCGTTTTGGCAAGGCTTAATTTGCGCTCCAAAAGGCGCGAAAATTTCATAAATTTCGCCTAGCGCGATTTTATCTTTGACGCTGATAAACTCGCCGTCATTTGAAATAGCGCAAACTTGGTGCGTGCCTTCTTCGATACTTGTGTTTAAATTTTGCGTATCGTCGCGCTCGTAAGGGCGTTTGATGAGGTATCCGTCGCTAAAACCGCGATTTTTCAGCGTCGCTAGCTCGCTTTCGTAAATTTCAGGCTCAAATTTACCGCTAGCTGCGTCATCAATCGCGCGTCTGTAAGCGTTCGTGGCGCATGCGACATAATATTCGCTTTTGGTGCGACCCTCGATTTTGAAGCTATCAATCGCGCCTGTTTGGAGGATTTTTTCGGCGTGGCTAGCTAGTTTGAGATCTTTGGCGTTCATTATGTAAGTGCCCTCGTTTTCGCACTCTTGCAGGCGAAATAGGGCGTTATTGTCGTTACTTTTGGCGTAAATTTCGTATTTGAAACGGCAATCGTTCGCGCAACTGCCTCTGTTGCTAAATCGCCCGCTTTGAACCGCGCTGATTAGGCAGCGCCCACTGTAAGCAAAGCACATCGAGCCATGCACGAAAATTTCGATTTCTAAATTTGGCAAATGCTCTTTGATTAGCACGGCGTCTTTTAGCGTCATTTCGCGCGCTGCTACTATGCGTGTAGCCCCTAGCTCGCTCCAAACCTGCGCGTCAAGCCAGTTTAGGACATTTGCTTGGGTCGAGATATGTAGCGGAATATCTGGGGCGAATTTTTTTGCCAAACGCGCTACGCCAAGGGTCGCGACCAAAATCCCATCTACGCGCAAATCTTGCAAGTATTCAAGGTGGCGCGCGAGAGTGTCGATTTGGACATTTGTGGGAAATCCATTTACCGTGGCGTAGATTTTTTTGCCCATTTTATGGGTAAAACAGACGCCCTCTTCAAAGCTAGTTTTATCAAATTCCTTTGCGCTTCTTTGGCGAAGCGAAAATGCCCCCGTGCTCGCATACACGGCGTCTGCGCCATAAGCGATTGCGATTTTTAGTTTAGTTAAATTTCCTGCTGGACTTAGAAGTTCTGGTTTTTTCAAAAATAATCCTATAAAATTTTTTAAAGCGTGATTTTACTACAATTTAGCAAAAAAATATTTTAAGGAAGCAAAATGAAGGTCGATTTACACAACCACACAACCCTTTGCAACCACGCTAGCGGGAGCGTTTGCGAGTATGTGCAAAGAGCGTGCGAGCTAGGGTTTGATATCTATGGATTTGCCGATCATGCGCCGATGAATTTCGATGAAAAGTATCGTATGAGCTTTTCGCAGATGAGCGAATATGAGCGCATGATAAATGAAGCAAGGTCGAAATTTGGGGATAAAATCGAAATTTTAACCGGCTATGAAGTGGATTTTATGCGAAATCGCGCGCTTATTGATGAGCGAGTTTTGACGCGCAAATGCGATTACTTAATCGGTTCGGTGCATTTTTTGGATAATTGGGGCTTTGATAATGAGGAATTTATCGCGCAGTGGAGCGAGCGCGATATAGACGATATTTACGCTGAGTATTTTGCGCTGATTTGTGCGCTGTGTGATAGCGGTAAATTTGACATTTTGGGACATTTTGATTTGATTAAAATTTTTAAATTTACCCCTAAAAAGGATATTAGAATTCTAGCGCGCGAAGCTGTGAAGGCTGTGAAAAAAAGCGGTATCACGCTAGAATTAAACGCCGCTGGACTTCGCAAAATGGTAGGTGAGATTTACCCAAGCGACGCGCTTTTGGCTGAGTTTGCGAGCGAGGGCGTGGATATTAGCTTTGGTTGCGATGCGCACGCTGTGGCACAAGTGGGCTTTGGATACGATGAGCTGATGCGCAAGGCTAGGGCGTTTGGCTGGGATAAGATTGCTTTGTATCGCTCACGAGATAAAGAGCTAGTGAAATTTTAAATTTAAGGCAAGAATTTGGATATTTACGAACTAGAAAATTTAAGAAAAAATACTTTAAAGGAAATTGATAATTTAAAGCCTTTTGTTATTTTGGGGACTTTTGTAATCCCGAGTTTGGTTTTGATAATTTTTCATTATTCTGGTTATGATGTAAAAAGTGCAAGTATTCCCATTGCTTTTATTTTATGTTTGCCTATGATTTTTTATATTGCGGATATTTTTGAGCTTGATAAAACGCCACAAATAAAATATATGTTGTTTGCCAGAATTACACCTATGATATTTTTTACAATAGCAACAAATTTGGCAGAAAAATATCCAAAATTTTTCTATATTGTAGTTATAATTTTTACTATTTTTTCAATGAATTTAATTTATAAAATGTGTATGAAAAGCATAAAAAAATCAAAACAGAAAAAGTATCAAAAAGAATTTAAAATTCAATCTTTGAAGCCTTATTTGGCAGAGTTTGGTTATGATTATAATGAAAATGGTTTAATAGAAAATATGTATTTAAGACATAGTAAAATTTTTAGAGAAAGTATTAATTATATAGAAAGTGGTAATGATAAAATTTGTGGAAAAGTCGATGGAATAAAATTTACTTTTGTAGATATAGCTCTTGTTGATACTATAAAAGGATATGATATTTACGGCGTATTTTTTCATGCTAGTTTTAACAAAAAGGCAAATTCAAATTTATTTGTAATTTCAAATGACACCACAAATGACAACGCCAAACAATTTAAAAAAATCACAATGGATAATAGCGAATTTAACGCTAAATTTAGCGTTTATTCAAATGATTTGCAAAATGCAATGTATATTTTAAGTCCTGCGTTTATGAAGCGACTTTTGGATTTGAAAAGACGGCTGAATTTCCCAATCAGCGTTAGTTTTGCGGGAGATAAAATTTACATATTTTTAGATACGGGCAAGGATAATTTTGAGCCAGACATCGATAAAAGTGTTTTACGCGCAAACCCAGCTTTTACCATAAAACGAGAACTTTCGCATTTTTTATCAATCGTTAAAACTCTAAATTTAAATACAAGAATTTGGAAAGCGTGAAATTTGGCTAAATTTTGCGTGGAATTTTGTAGAATTTTGCCATTTTGGTAGCTGTGAATTTAAAATTTGTAGATTGCCACGCTCGTTTCACTCGCTCGCAATGACACTTAAAAGCGAAATTTCGGTGCAGTATCCTAAAATTTGCGAAGCGAAATTTAAAAATTTCACTAAATTTTAGTGTTTTTTCAGCAAATCTTGCAAACTTTCCTTGACATTTTTGCCATTTAAAATTTTATTCACTTCGCTTGAAATCGGCGTGTAAATCCCATGCTCTTTGGCGATTTTTTCGACTGCGCGCGCAGTATATACGCCCTCTGCGACCTCGCCAAGCTCGCTTAAAATTTGCTCCAAACTTTTGTTTTTAGCTAGGCCTAGCCCCACGCGGTAGTTGCGCGAAAGCTCGCTAGAAGCGGTCAAAAACAGATCGCCAACCCCGCTAAGACCCAAAAATGTGTCGTCCTGCGCGCCAAAAAACTTGCCAAATCGTGCGATTTCGACGATTCCACGCGCGATGAGGCTGGCTCTGGCGTTGTTACCTAGCCCCAGTCCGTCGCAAATCCCGCTGGCTATGGCGATGACATTTTTATACGCGCCACAGATTTCTGCGCCGATGACATCGGTGCTGGCGTAGGTTTTCATGTATGGCGGGAAAAGCTCTGCAATCGCTTCGGCGAGGGCGAGGTTTGCAGAGCTTACCACGAGGGCACAAGGCAGTTTGCGCGTAACTTCGCTCGCAAATGAGGGGCCTGAGAGGTAGGCGAGGTTTTGCGCGCTCGTGTGGCGCTCGAAAATCTCGTTTAAAAACCTGCCACTGCTGGCCTCGATGCCCTTTGAGGCGACTAGGATTTTTTGGTTTTTGTTTGTGAAATTATGGGCTAAAAACTCCGCCGTGTGCTGAGCGGCGATGACAAATACTAGCATTTCGCAATCCAAGGCTTCTTCGATACTGACGAAATTTGGCAAATTTCGCGGTGTGCGCGAGGTTATGACGCACTCGTTTTTTTCGCTTAACGCGCCACAAAGCGCACTTCCCCATTTACCTGCCCCGATGATTGCTATTTTCATTTTGCCTCTTTTTTGAAAAATTTAGCTAGGATTTTAGCAAAATTTATTTTATTTTTTCATAATACGGCATAAGGTCGAATTCGCGGGATTTTTGCTCGAATTTATCGTAATATTCGTCAAAATTTTGTGGCGTCAAAAGCCCTGTGCCGTCTTTTAAATACAAAAGCATTTGAGAGTTAAATTTATGCGAATAGTGCGTTAAATCTTTGTAGTTTGCGATATCATCAGGATAATCCGTATCACCCCAAGCGTAAATTTTTAGATTTTTGTAAATTTGGCTTTGCTCTACCAAATAACGCAAAACTTCTTTTGTAACCAAAAAATCTCGCTTTTTAGTGTGAAATTCTATGGCATTATGTATGCGAGAATACGGCGGCAAGACGATATAAAACTCAGTTTGTGGGTTTTGCGAAACAAATTTTAAAATATATTCATCGACATATATTTTAGAATTTGTAATTTGTTCGTTTAAATTCTTCAAAATTTGTTTTTTGCTACTGTTTATATAATTTAGCCTGTTTTTTATATCATCAATATTAGTTTTTGCATTTGGTGTCTGCATTTTTATCCAGTTTTCAAAACCATAATCATTGATATTAAATTTACTAGCCCATTCTCTTGGTGTATCGATATTAAATTTTTGACAAGAAAAAAGTGATTTTAGTGTTGTTATAAAAACATATTTATCAAAATAAACTTTATATTTTTCAAATTTATTATTTGCATACAAAGGTTTAAATTTAGAAAAATTATATTCTGGTGCACCTTTTCTTGCGCCAATAATAACATTGTAATCAAATGAATATATAATTTTTTTTAATTGTTTTTGTCTTAAAATATATTCCAAAATTAAACTTCGTTCAAATAAATCACTACCTGCGAGTGATAAATTTACAAATTTAGCGCCTAAATTCTGTGAAGCTTCTTTTGCAGAAGTATTTTCTAGCATAGAGCTTCCTAAAACAATGCTATCAAAATTATCATAGTTATTAATAATCATAAAAGCGTTAAATCGCATATTTAAATCCGCAGTTTCACAAAAATATGGTTTATGAAAAAATCTAAGCGGATCAATCAACCAAATAGTAAAAAGCAAAATTAAAAAGAAAGATATAAAAAATCCAAAAAATGCCAAAACTAATTTTTTATGCACGGTTAAAACCTTAAAAATTAAAATATATAAATTCGCTATACTCACCAAAAAGTGAAACATAGGTAGATACAAAAAATATCAACGAAAAATAAAATGAATATCTAAATTTATTTTTATTAACGCTAAATTCAATTGAATTTTTAAAAAAATTGCTAAAAAAGATTGCAATAACTAAGATATATGGTAAAAACATTAAATAATCACCTTTTACAAGCGCTTTGATTATTTCTAAAAATTCGTAATTTTTCCAAAAAGTTAGACTTGATAAATCAATGCCATTTACCCCAACCATACCTTTTAGCACTTTTATAGCATCATCAAACGAATTTGCCCTAAAAAATACCCATGCAAAATTTACAAAATTAAATGTGATTATCCAAGCTAGGATTTTTGGTAGTTTGATTTTTGTAAGCGACCAAAGGCGGTGGATTACCAGTGCTATGCCGTGCAAAAAGCCCCAAAATACAAATGTCCAACCAGCCCCGTGCCAAATTCCGCCGATTAAAAAAGTAGCAAATAAATTTAAGCAGGTCCGAGTTAGCCCCCCCCTATTTCCCCCAAGCGGAATATAGATATAATCACGCAAAAATCGCCCCAAAGTGATATGCCACCTACGCCAAAAGTCCTGTATGTCAGTAGCTTTATAAGGCGAGTTGAAATTTATAGGAAGTCGTATGTTAAATAAAAGTGCAGCACCTATCGCCATATCGCAGTATCCGCTAAAATCAAAATAAAGCTGAAAAGTATAAGATAGCGAAGTCTGCCACGCCGTAAAAAACTCTAAAACCTCCATTTTATCAAAGCCCTGTGTGGCATAAACGGCGAAAGTATCAGCGATGACGACCTTTTTAAAAAGCCCCATTGAAAAGATAAAAAGCCCTAGCAAAATGTTGCCATAATTTTTGACTTTATTGCGAATTTTGGCAAACTGCGGCATCATTTCCTTATGATGAACAATCGGACCTGCGATGAGTTGCGGGAAAAACGAGACAAAAAGAGCATAAGATAAAAAATCATACTCTTTTGTTTCGCCTTTGTAGCTATCGACTAGGTAGGCGATTTGTTGAAATGTAAAAAACGAAATCGCTAACGGCAAAGTAAGTTTTAAAAACTCAAATTCGGTGCCAAAGATAAAATTTGCGTTTAATATGAAAAAATCTGCGTATTTAAAATAGCCCAAAAGTGCAACATTTCCACAAATTCCAATGATAAGAAGTGTTTTTGGTGAGATTTGCTTTTTTAAATTTGCGTTGCCAAAATTCCTTGATAAATACGAACCAATCGTGAAATTAAAAACCATAGAAACTAGGATTAATGGCAAATACGCAGGGTTCCACCAGCTGTAAAAAAATAGACTAGCCACGACCAAAAAAGCTTTTGCCGCTTCGCTCAATCTTTTGTGATTAAGCCAAAAATATACAAAAAATGTTATCGGCAAAAATGCAAAGATAAAAACTGGGCTATTAAAGAGCAAATTTAATCCTTTAAATTATTTTAAAAACGCTCAAAATTTGAAAAATGTTATTAAAGCTTTTGCTTCAAAAGCTCATTTACTTTTGCTGGATTAAACGCTCCCTTGCCTTCCTTCATAACCTGCCCTACAAAAAAGCCAAATAGCTTATCTTTTCCGCTTTTGTATTCTGCGACTTTGTCGGCGTTTGCGCCTAAAACTGCGTCGATTATAGCGATTATCGCGCCGTCATCGCTAACTTGTTTTAAGCCAAGTTTTTCGATTACGCTATCGACGCTTTCATCATTTTCCATTAAGAAATCCAGCACCTCTTTTGCCGCTTTTTGGCTGATTGTGCCGTCTTCAATGCGGGTTAAAAGCTCGTTCATTTTCGCGCTATCAACAGGGCTGTTTTCGATAGTTACGCCGTTTTTAAGGCGGCCGTTTAGCTCGACATTTAGCCATGTTACGCATAGTTTTGGCTCGCGCCCTGCGTTAATCAAATCCTCGAAATACTTCGCATTTTCATAGGTTGAGATGATGACTTCTGCGTCCTTTGGTTTGATACCAAGCTTTTCGACATAGCGAATTTTTTTCTCATCAGGCAGTTCAGGGATATTTTGCCCCTCTTTCATCATCTCATCATCGACTATCACAGTTAGCAAATCAGGATCAGGGAAATAGCGATATTCTGCGCTATCTTCCTTGCTTCTCATTGATTTGGTTACAAATTTATTCGTATCAAAAAGCCTAGTTTCTTGATAAACTAGCTCGTCGTATTTGCCATCTTCCCAAGCTGAAATTTGGCGCTGGACTTCATATTCTATGGCTTTTTGGATAAATTTAAATGAATTTAAATTTTTGATTTCAACGCGAGTGTAGAGCTTGTCATCGCCTTTTGGACGAATGCTGACATTGACATCGCAGCGGAAAGAGCCCTCTTGCATGTTTGCGTCGCTGATATTTAAAAAGCGCAAAATCGAGTGCAGTTTTTTCAGGTATGCCACAGCTTCATCGCTAGAACGCATATCAGGCTCGCTTACGATTTCAAGAAGTGGCGTTCCTGTGCGGTTTAGATCGACTAGGCTTCTGCCGTTTTCGTGGCTGTTTTTACCCGCGTCCTCTTCTAGGTGCGCTCGCGTGATACCTATGCGCTTTTCCGCTCCGTCAATATTGATAAAAAGCTCGCCGTTTTCGACGATAGGGATTGTAAATTGTGAAATTTGATACGCTTTTGGCAAATCAGGGTAGAAATAGTTTTTTCTATCGAAAATCGACTTGCGATTTATGGTCGCATTGACCGCGGTGCCAAAGCTTATGGCCTTGATAACAGTTGCTTTATTTAGCACAGGAAGTGCGCCCGGCAAGGCTAGGCAAGTAGGGCAAACATGGGTGTTTGCTTTATCTCCGAAGCTAGTGGCGCATGAGCAAAAAATCTTGGTTTTTGTATTTAATTGACAATGAACTTCAAGTCCGATTATGGTTTCAAACATAAATTTTACCTTTAAAACAAAATTCTGTGATTTTACTACTAATTAAATTTGAAATCGGTTAAATTTTGAAATTTCAGCTCAAAATTTGGCAAAATTTGAGGCTAAATTTTACTTTTTGTTTTCTAATTGCTCTTTTAAATCGAGCAAATCGACTAAAAGGCAGGTGATGATGACACACACGACCCCGGGAACTGTGCAGATTAGCAGAAATTTAAGACCTAAAAAATAAAATGCAGGATATGAAAAAAAGATAAACGCACCGACGAAAATCAGTCCGAACGATGCGCCTACCAAAAAGTATAAAAAATTGCGTTTAAAATTAATGCTCATCAACTACTACGGCACCAGCTAGATAAACATAGCTAAGAACCATAAAAATGAAAGTTTGCAAAATCGCCATAAAGGTTAGTAGCGCATAAGGCACCATAGGCACGAGCGCAGGGAATAGCGTAAGCATAACCAAAAGGAACATATCATCGCCCTTGATATTTCCAAAAAGACGGAAAGATAACGACACAACGCGCGCGAAGTGTGAGATAAGCTCGACGATAAACATAAATGGCGCAAGAGCCTTTACTGGACCCATGAAGTGTTTGAAATATCCTACGACACCATGCTCTCTAATACCCTCGAAATGGTAATAAAACCACACACAAAGTGTCAAAGAAAGCGTCAAATTTAGGCTAGAAGTAGGGGATTCAAAACCAGGAATTAGACCGATAATATTGCTTAAAAATACAACCAAACCAAGAGTTGCTACAAGTGGGAGATATTTTTTGGCTCTTTCTTCGCTACCCATTGTGTCCTTGCCGATAGATAAAACACCGCCAACATAAGCCTCAGCGATATTTTGCATACCGTGTGGGACGAGTTGAAGTGAGCGAGTAGAAAAAATCGCAATAGCTATAATGATAGCAACTACTAAAAAGAAATAAAATAGATAAATAAAAGTGTGGTCGTAAGTAAATAAACTACCAGCGAACAAGAATATGTCTTTTAACATAAATTACCTTTTGGGATTAAAATTTTGCGCACATTTTACCTTTTTAATCGTTAAATTTGGTTTAAAATTTGAGCGAATTTAAGCAATTTGTTGCGCATTTTGCACTTCTTCTTCCATAATCGCGATATGCTTTGCGCGCTTGATTTTAGCGTCATCTTTGAAGGTCGCTCTGACCTTATCCATGCCTGTGTAGAACTCCTTCATCAAAATCACGCAAAGATATTTTCCAAACTGCGTCGTGGTGATTTTGCCGCTTTCCACGCGGATTGCGTTTGAAAGCCTAAGTAGCGAGATTTCGCGCCCTAGCTCTTTGCGTAAATTTATGCCGTTTGCGCTTTGGAATTTTGCCATGTCAATCTCGCCGTTAAAAAGCTCGGTCAAAAATATATATTTTGCCCTCTCACTCTCGCTAAAATCGCATGTGGCAATCACTGTGCTTTTGCCCTCTTTGATACGAGCTGAATAATCGCTTAGGTTGAAAGCATTTATCAAAAGTCTGCCGTCCAAAAAGCTAAACGCACCGCTTCCAATGCCCAAATATTCGTGGTTTGCGCCCACATACTCATCGGCGATATTTGAGCTTTCCCTCGCAAACGCCCATGAGTTGTTTTTGTGCCACGAGCTAAATTCATCGCAGATTATTTTGTAAAATTCCTCTTCATTATCCACACTGCTTATGCCTAAATTTCGCGCAATTTGATCGCGCATTAGAGGCGATTTCATTAGCGGATACATGGTGATTTGCTCTGGATTTACGGATTTTGCCATAGCGATGTCGTGGAGTAAATTCTCTTTTGTTTGAAATGGGAAATTAAAAATCAAATCAAGGCTTAAAATCGGCAACACCCCAACTGCCTTGCTTAGTTTTTCGCGCAAAACCTCGCCACTGCCGAATTTCTCATATCTCGCAGCCTTGCGCAAAATTTCATCATCGAAGCTTTGCACGCCCACGCTTAATCTATCGATTAGCCCACGAAACCTTGCAAGCGAGGCAGGATCGATGTGGTTAGGGTCGCTTTCGCATGAAATTTCCTCGATATTAAAAAGCGATTTTGCAAGCTCTAATGTGCGCAAAAGCTCGTCCTCATCGATTAAGGTTGTGCCACCTCCGACATAAAGTGTTTTGAAATCATATCCTGCCTCTTTTGTGCGACGCATTTCTGTTCTAAGTGCGCTAAAATAGGCTTTGCAGGCGTCTTTGTCATAGGCGTATTTGTGAAAAGAGCAATACGGACAAAATGTGTGGCAAAACGGCACATGCATGTAGAGCATGTAGTTTTTCGCTGGATCGGGGATTTTCTCTATATTTTGATCAGAAATATCGATTCTAAGGGAATTATAAAGTGAATTTTGCATTGTTTTACTAGCATATTTTTTGGCAAAATTTTGGATAAAATTTGTGATTATTTGCATAAAGCTTAAACCTTCTTTAAAATAAAAAATTAACTTTTAAATTTAGCGAAATTTATCTTAAAATTCATATAAATCGCAGAAAAATCGTGTATAAAAGCGTCGGAACTGCGATTGTAATCAGTGAATTTCTAAATTTAGCGTGCGCCAAAAATGAGAGCGCCAGACAAAACACGAGCCCGCAAATAGTGGCGAAAAATGCGGTATTTTCGCCATTTTCGCTAAATTTTGGAATCATAGTTTTTAGCGCATAAATCATAAGCACTATCATAATCACAAGCCCGGAGTTTTTTTGCAGATACACGAGCGTGGGGTTTTTGCTCTTTTTTTTAAAGAGCCAAAACGGCAAAAATCTCGTAAGCACGGTAGCTATGCTAGCCATTGCGATATATGCGAAAATCTCCATTGCTAGGGCCTTTCGAAAAATTTGCGAAATGCTAAAAGCGCAAAAATCGCGCAAAGCAGTGTGCCAAAAAGGTAGTATTTCACGGGGAATACAAACAGCCCCGCAAACGCGCAAATAAGGCTAAAAATCAAAATTTTATGCTGTGGGTTTGATTTAAACATTTCGTAACTTAGCATAGCAAAAAGCGCCACAAGGCTAAATTCAACCCCGCTAAAATCGATATTTAAACTAGCTCCAAGGATCGATCCAATCGCCACACCGCTAATCCAATACGAGTGGTTAAAAACAGCCGTGAGATTATAAATCAGCCCTAGCTCGCGCGCTCTTTGCTCGCTAATACCATTTTTGCGCTCATCATCGCTTAAAAAAACGCGAGTTTTAAGCAGGGCAAATGTCTCATCAGTAAGCGCATAAATGGGATAAATTTTGCGTGGGATTGCGCGCAGTTCGTCGATGAGCGACATTGTGTAGAAAAAATGGCGAAAATTTAGCAAAAACGAGATGATAAAGGTATCTATCAGCGAGGCGCCAGTTACGATAAACGCCACCAGCACGAACTCCACGCTCCCTGCATAGACTAGCAGGCTAGTTATCATCATCACCCAAAACTCCAATCCCTGCGAAATGCCGTAAATTCCAAACGCGATTCCAAGCGGAATATAGCCTAACATAACCGGTATTGTGGATTTGAAAATTTCGAATTTGCTCATAAGACGGGGTAAAATTTCGCCCAAAAAGGGCGAAATTTAAATTTTAAGATTCAATGTAGGTTTTGAGTTTGCGACCGATTTTTGGGTGTTTTAGCTTTTTGATCGCAGAACTTTCGATTTGGCGCACGCGCTCTCTGGTGATATTTAGCTCTTTGCCGATTTCCTCTAAGGTGCGGTCGCTCTCATCGTCTAATAACCCAAATCTCATGCGAATCACCGTGCGCTCGCGATCGTTTAACTGCTCTAAAATATCGTCGATTTGCTCTTTTAAATCTGATTTTAGGATTTGCTCGATTGGCGAGATTGAGTTTTTATCCTCGACAAAATCGCCGAATTTGCCGTCGTCCTCGTTGCCGATTGGCGCTTCTAGGCTGATTGGTTCTTTTGTGATTTTGATGACTTGCTTGACCTTATCCACGCTAAGTCCCACTTCCTCGGCGATGACATTGATATCTGGTTCTTTGCCACCTTCTTGGATATATTTGCGTGTGATTTTGTTTATGCGATTGATAGTTTCAATCATGTGGATTGGGATACGGATTGTGCGGGCTTGATCGGCGATTGCGCGTGAAATGGCTTGGCGTATCCACCATGTGGCGTATGTAGAAAATTTGTATCCTCTGCGATACTCGAATTTATCCACAGCCTTCATAAGTCCGATATTTCCCTCTTGGATTAGATCCAAAAACGGCAAACCGCGATTTGTGTAGCGTTTGGCGATACTGACGACAAGACGCAAATTTGACTTTGCCATGCGCGCTTTTGCGTTGTCGCTTATGCGTTTGCCTCGCTTGATTTGCTCTAAAATTTCTTTTAGTCTCTCAGGCTCTAAGTTGAAGCTTTTTTTGCTTGCCTCTTTTGTCAAAAATAGCTTTTTGATATCCACATAAGTCGATACCATGGTCGCTTCTGGCACACGGGCGATGATATCTTCTTTGCTTAGTTTTGTTATGTCTTTTAGGATTTTTTCGTGGTTTTCACGAAGCTCTTGGCTAAACATTGGAAGCTTGTATTCTAGGCGTTTTAGCTCTTTGTCAAACCCTGCGTCGCTTTTAAGGGCTGTTTCCATGGATTTGACGATTTCGGTAATTAGCTTGCTAGTTGGACCCAAATCCATAAGTTTTTCTTTTAAAATTTTCTTTTTAAATGCCAAATTTAGCTTAGATAGTGTGTCGTTGCTATCTTTGATTTGTTCGGCGTTTTTTTCGGCAAATCTCATCCACTCTCTTTTGGCTTTGTCTAGGGCTTTGAAGCTTTCGATGACTTTTAGAGTGCGTTTGTCGTTTTTCTTAGGGGCTTTTTTGACCTCTTTTTCCTCATCTTCGCCCTCGCTCTCATCATCGCTAAAATCATCGTCGATTTCCTCGTCCTCAGCTCCCTCTTCGTCGCTATCATCAAAGCTTTTGAAAAGCTCTTTTACACGGCGTTCGCGGTTGATTAAAGGCTCTTTGTAATCCAAAATAAAGTCGATTAGGTATGGCACAGAGCAAAATGCGTCGATGATGATATCCTCGCCAAGCTCGATTTTTTTGCTGATTTCTATTTCGCCGTCTTTGGTCAGAAGCGGGATTTGTCCCATTTCGCGCAGATACATACGCACTGGGCTATCAGAACGCGACCACTCCAAAAGCTCGACATCATTTGAGATATCAAAATCATCGTCCCAGCCCTCGTCAAGTAGCCTTTTTTGGGTAGCTTCTTTTAATTTTGCGTCCTCGATATTTCGGATTTTTGAAATTTCAGCAGCCGAAATCAGCTCCACATCGTATTTTTTGATAAGAGTTTCGATTTTTTTTACGACAGCTGTCTTTGGAGCTGTATCGAAAAATTTAATCAATCTTTCAAAGGTTATGTAGCTTTTTTGGTTTTCTTCAAAAAATTGTTCAAGCGTAGAGTTAAGTTCTTTTGCTGATACTGCCATCAAATCTCCTTGTCTGCAAAAATAACCTTTAATTATACCCAAATTTTATAAAACAAAACTTAAACTTATAAAAAATTCCCAAATTTAGGGCAAAATTTCAAAATTTAAAATTTGGCTGAATTTTTGAAATTTTGCAAAATTCATACGCTGTTTTTTGCTCGAATTTGATTTAAATTTAATCTAAGTTTTGCTAAAATCAAAAGTTTATTTTAAAACTGAAAAGGTGAAAATTATGGCAAAAGTATGGAAGTTTGCAGACAATATCGACACGGACATCATCATCGCGGCTAGATATTTGAATACATCTGATGCAGATGTGCTTGCAAAGCACATTATGGAGGACGCTGACAAGGATTTTTATAACAAAATTTCGCAAGGCGACATCATCGTAGCTGGTAAAAATTTTGGTTGCGGCAGCAGTAGAGAGCACGCTCCAATGGCGCTAAAAGCGGCAGGTATTTCGTGTGTAATCGCGAAAAATTTCGCTAGGATTTTTTATCGCAATAGCTTCAATATGGGGCTTTTGATTTTAGAGTGCGACCAAACTGATGAAATTGGCGAAGGCGATGAGCTAAAAATCGATTTGGATAAGGGAATAATCCAAAATTTGACCCAAAATACGCAGTATAAATTCGGCGCAATTCCACCATTTATGCAAAAACTGCTAAATGCAGGTGGCGCGATAAATTATGCGAAATCTCAAATGAAATAATTAAGGAAATTTATGAAAACTTATAATGTTTGCGTCATAAAAGGCGATGGAATCGGTCCTGAAATCGTGGAAGAAGCGGTTAAGGTTTTAGATAGTGTGAGCCATAAATTTGGCTTTGAGTTAAATTTCGACTACCATTTAATGGGCGGTTGCGCTGTCGATATTTTCGGCGTTCCGCTCCCTGATGAGACACTAAATGCCGCCAAAGCAAGCGACGCTGTGCTTTTTGGAGCGATTGGCGGGGCTAAATGGGACAATTTAGCGCGACATTTACGCCCTGAAAGCGGACTTTTAAAACTTAGAAAAGAGCTTGGTGCGTTTGCAAACCTGCGCCCGGCAATCATTTTTGATGAATTAATCAATGCTTCCACTTTAAAACCAGAAACCGTCAAAGGCGTGGATATCTTGGTCGTGCGCGAGCTAACAGGCGGAATTTACTTCGGACAACCACGCGAAAAACACGAAAAAAGCGCATTTAACACTATGGTTTATAGCTACGAAGAGATCGAGCGAGTATCGAAAATCGCCTTTGAAGCGGCGATGAAACGGGGCAAAAAAATCACACTAGTCGATAAGGCAAATGTGCTAGAAACTAGCCAGCTTTGGCGCGAAGTAGTCGCGGAGGTGGCAAAATCATACCCAGAAGTTGCGCTCGAACAAATGTATGTCGATAACGCTGCAATGCAACTCGTGCGCGATCCTAAGCAGTTTGATGTGCTACTAACTGAGAATTTATTCGGCGATATTTTAAGCGATGAGGCGAGTATGATTTGTGGCTCGATTGGACTTTTGCCAAGTGCTAGTATCGGTGGCAAGGTAGGAATCTACGAGCCGATTCACGGCTCTGCGCCTGATATCGCAGGTCAGGGAATCGCAAATCCGATCGCAACCATAATGAGTGCTGCGATGATGCTACGATACGCATTTAATGAGGTCGAAGCGGCGCAGTGTATCGAAAACGCCGTGAAATCGGTCTTGCGCGATGGATACCGCACCAAAGATATAGCGAAATTTGACGCCAAAGAGATCTGCTCGACAAGCGAGATTGGATCAATCATCAGCGATTATACGCATAAATTTTAATCTGAGCGCAAAATGGGCGAAGCGATAGAAGAAATCCTAAAAATGGAGCGCGAGGGCGATTTTTACGGCGCTTTGGCACTTGCTCGCACGCTCTTGCGCGTAGATTCAAACGACAGCGACGCGAGGGTGGCATTTGCCAGAGTTAGATTAAATCACAGGATAAAAAGCGGTGTAAATATGCAAATGAGCGAGATTTTCCTAAGTCCTGGTGGGCATAAAAATCGTGAGCTTAAAAGGTGGCTAATAAATGGATTATGAGAACGAATTTAACGATATCATTAACGCTGTAAAAAGCGAAATCAAAGCGCAAAAACAGGTGCAAAATTCGCAAAATTCTACCAGCGCGGTGAGTTTTGCTGAGTTTATCGAGCATTCAAACGATGAATTGAGCGCTGATTTAAACAGCGACGAGATTGCGCAAAATTTGGGCGATGATGATAGCTTGAATTTTAGCGAGATGAATTTTAATACTCCTAAAAGCAAGGCTAGCGCAAACAGCGATGAGGTGGCGTTTTTAAGCGCGATTAGGGAGCGGATATTGGTGCTTTTTGAGGGGCTAAATTCCTTCGATAGCACAGATATCGAGGCTAGGGTCGAGCTGAATTTGAAATTTATGGAATTTTTACTTGCGAGTATCGAAAACAGACTTGAAAATCTATCAAAATAGCGATTTTATCGCTATTTTTGACCTTCTTAAAAAATATACAAAAAGAGCGTATTTCGTTGGCGGTTTCGTGCGCGATTTTTTCTTGGGGCGCGAAAGTGGCGACATCGACATCGAAGTTTATGATATAAATCCGCAAAAATTTAGCGAAATTATGGGCGAGCTTGGCGCACTTGGGACTGGAAAGCAGTTTTTCGTCTATAAATTTCACAATTTCGACATTGCTCTGCCTCGCACCGAAAATAAGGTCGGAGTGGGGCACAAAGCCTTTGAAGTCGCCCTTGCAAATGACGAAAAAATCGGTGCTAGGCGCAGGGATTTTACGATAAATTCGATGATGATAAATATTTTTAGTGGCGAGGTGCTAGATTTTTACGGCGGGTTAAATGATTTAAGGGCCCAAATTTTGCGCGTTGTCGATGAAAAAAGCTTCGTCGAAGATAGCCTAAGAGTGTATCGCGGGGTGCAGTTTGCGGCGCGGTTTGGCTTCGATATCGAGCCAAAAAGTTTGGAATTAATGCGCCAAATCGATACTTCTGATTTGAGTGTGGAGCGGATTTGCGCTGAGCTAATCAAGCTTTTTAGGGCTAAATTTCAGGGTTTGGGGCTAGTAATCTTGCACGATTTGGGGCTTTTTGAGAAAATTTTTGGCGTGCAAATTTCGCGGGAGCGGTGCGTAAAAATCGCAAATTTTATCGATAATGGGCGGAAATTTGTAAGCGACGAGGCGTTTTTTTTATACGCAGTTTTAAATTTGCTAAACTTAGACAAAAAGCAAATTTTAGAAAATTTAAAGCTAAATTCGCATTTTAGGCGCATTATAAACGAGCCGTTTTATAAAAAAATTAATGATGAAAAACTAATGCAAATTTCACTGCAAATGCCGATAAATTCGTGGCTGGGTGCGTATAACCAAACTCGCGTAAATAGTGCTAAAAAACTTGGAATTTATGAGAAAAAATTTATTTCAAAAATTAAAAGCGAAGCCATCATAAATGACGGCTTTAAAGGCAAAGAAATCGCAAACGAAATCAAACGCCGTCAAAAAGATGAAATCAAAAAATATTTAAAGGAAAGATAAAATGAAAGTATTTGGGCTGTTACTTAAATTAATAAAATGGGTTTGTATTTTGATAGTAATTTTAATTTTATTGCTAGTATTGTATATTATTGCTTTTTATACTATTAGTTCTATTTCTCAGCCATATCGTGAATTTATCAGTGCTAGGCATGATAATTTAGAAGAAGTTAAGATATTAAGCGAAGCTAAACCAGAAGAATTGCTTTTATATCGTAGAAAAGAGCAAACAAATCTTTCTGATAGTGCAACCGATATTTGCTATGTAAGCTATATCGGGCTTGATAAAAGTCATGGCATAACACCAGACAAACTAGAAAATAACGGATATAAACAAATTGAAAAAACACATTGTGTTGCAGATGCGAATAACTTAGCTGATTTAAAATCATCTTTTGCGGCACCAAATTTTAGCTATTTGGGACATGTTAAGGGAAATAAAGAGTTTTTAGTTTTTGGTTCTAAGAAAAATTTAGATATTACTTCTATCAGTGATACAAAGACTCAAATTTGGCATAAAGAGGGCTATGAGATTGTTTTATATCCACAAGAAAATATCATTAGGGTCAATAGACTATGGACTGAATGCTGGGGTTTTCTTGGTATGTGTAATTAAAAGCGTAAATTTAGAGAGTTTTTAGTAAAATCATCGGTTTGAATTAATAAGGAAGGCTTGATGTTTAATATCGTTTTAGTAAATCCCGAAATCCACACAAACACAGGCTCGATTGGGCGCATGTGCGTGAATTGTGGCAGTAGATTGCACCTAATCAAACCGCTTGGTTTTGTCATTGATGATAAGCATTTGCGTAGAGCCGGTCTTGATTACTGGGCGAATTTGGATTTGAGAATTTGGGAGAGCTGGGACGAATTTTACGCGGCAAACGAGGCACACAAAGAGCGATTTTTTTTCGCTACGACCAAGACAAACAAGCTGTATTACGAGGCTAAATTTCAAAAAAACGATTTTATATTTTTTGGCGCAGAAGGTCATGGTTTGCCACTTGATATAATGAGAATAAATCGTGAAAATTGTATAACAATTCCCATGACTGCGCTTGGGCGAAGCCTAAATTTGGCTACGAGCGTGGGTATTATCACATACGAGGCGATTCGCCAAAATCTGGGCGAATTTGATTTTAGGAGCGAGATTTGCGAATTTTAGCCCTTCTTTTCGTCGCACTTGCACTCTTTGGCGCAGAGCTGAAAATCGCCACTTACAATGTCGAAAATCTCTTTGACGGCGAAAACAACGGCAACGAATACGAGGATTTCCGCCTAGAATCTGGCAAATGGAACAAGACAAAATATAAAGAAAAATTAAATAAAATTGCGAGCGAAATTTTAGAGATAAACGCTGATATAATCGCACTTCAAGAGATTGAAAACGAAGGCGTTTTAAAGGCTTTGGCAAACAAAACGCAGTATAAATTTTATAAATTTTCAAACCCCAAATCAGCCCCAGCTGGCGTGGCGGTGCTATCAAAAATCCCGATAATTTCGAGCGAGTATTATCGTATGAGTAGCGTCAAAACCCGTGATATATTAAGAGCGGATTTTGAGTTTGAGGGGGCGAGATTTAGCGTGTATGCCCTGCACATGCTTTCTGCACGCAATCCTATCGGGGATAGAAAAAAGAGTTTTGATTTTTTAGCAAGTGTCATAAAAAACAAAAAAAACAGCGTGATTTTGGGCGATTTTAACACCGGCATTGGCAAAAATTCGCTTTTAAACGAAATTTTGGGCGAGGGCAAATTTGTCGATTTGTGGAGCGATAATGTCTGCTTCGCAAATAAACTAATCGCGTGCAAATCCCACGATAGCGGGGCTTTGCTAGATCATATTTTGCTTAGCGATGATTTTTTTGGCAAGGCAAAATTTGGCTATAAAAAAGGCTCGTTTAAGGCCGAAAGCGTGGCGCAAAGCTCCGATCATATCGCGCTTAGCTTTGTTTTAAGCAGTGAAAAAATTTCACCAAACAAACCCAAAAGCTTAGCCGTGCAAAACCCAAATTTAGAGTTAAAAGAGGCGCAAATTTCTGAAATTTACGGCGATGTAAATTCTGCCCCATTTATCCTAAAAAACGCAGTCGTAACCTACACCAACAAGCACGGAAGCGCGATTTCGCAAGGTAGCAAGGGTGTGTTTGTGTATGGGCTAAGTGGCGTTAGCGTGGGCGATAGGCTAGATCTTGCCGTGCAAAAAGCTAAAATTTATAGGAAAAAATTCGAGCTTAGCGAGGCAAAAATCCTCAAAAACCACGGAAATATCGGCAGTATCGAAAAATACACGCTAAAAGAGATTAACTATCACACCCTCTCTCCGGGCGATGTCGTAGCGCAAATCTGGGGCGATGTGACGGACGGGCAAATCGTGGTAAGTGGGCGAAAATATAAAATTTATTCCAAAAAAGGCAAAATCAAAAATCAAAAAAATGCAAAATTTAATAACGCGTATTTTACGATTTATGATGAGCAAAAGGAGTTTATAGTTCAATGATACATCTGCTTATGATGACCGCATTTGTGCTGTTTATGGCGTTTTTGGTCATCGGGTTTAACAAACAAATGATAGAAAAAAATAATAAACGAAATCAAGAAAAGGAAGAGAAAAATGAAATTACTTATTGAAATCGGAGTCGAAGAACTCCCAGCAATCCCGTTTTTGAAGGAATACAAAAACATTGCGCCAAAATGGAGTGCGGTTTTGGAAAAATACCGATTGCAAAGCGAATTTAGCTTCGAATTTACCCCTCGCAGATTTGTCATCTGCCACGAAAATTTCGCTAGCACACAAAGCGACAGCCTCATTGTCCAAACTGGCGCGCCAAAATCAGTTGCCCTAAAAGACGGCGCATGGAGCAAGGCCGCGCTAAGCTTTGCTAGCAAATGTGGCATTAGCGAGAGTGAATTGAAATTCAAAGAAATTGATGGCAAAGAGGTGCTGTATTTTGAGAGCGTGCAAAAAGGTGAGCCTAGCAAAAGCGTGCTAGGTGCGATGATTGAGGAGTTTTTGGGTAGTTTAAATTTCGGTAGAGCTATGCGCTGGGGCGAGGGCAAATTCGAGTTTATCCGCCCGCTTCGAAGTGTGGCTTGCTTGCTAGGAAATGATAGCGTGGAGTTTGAAATTTACGGCGTAAAAAGCGAGCTAGCGTTTTTCCCACACAGAAGTTTTGGTTATGAAAAGGTGAAATTTACTAGCGCAGAGGAATACTTTGCGCTTTTGGAAAAACACGGCGTGATTTTAAGCGCGCAAAAACGCAAAGAAAAAATCCTAGCCGAATTTAAAGAAATCGAGAGCGCAAATGGCGTTACAATCGAAATCGACGAGGATTTGTTAAGCGAGGTTGTCGCCATTACCGAGCACCCAACCGCGCTACTTGGCAGTTTCGAGGCTGAATTTTTGGCAGTGCCAAAAGAGGTAATTATTACTTCAATGAAGGAAAATCAACGCTATTTCCCAGTTTTCAAAAATGGCAAGCTAAGCAACCATTTCGTCGTCGCAAGCAACGCAATCACCGATGATAACAGCCTAATCGTGCGTGGAAACGAGAAAGTTTTGCGCGCAAGATTAAGCGATGCGATGTTTTTTTGGCAAAGCGATCTAAAATCAGGGCTAAATCCAGAAAAACTAAAAAGCATTTCGTATCTAAGCGGGCTTGGCTCGATTTATGATAAGCAAGTCCGCGAAATCTCTGTCGCAAAAGAGATTGCTAAATTTTGGGATAAAGAGTTAAGAGCCGAGTTTGGCGGGGATTACACTGGCGCGCTAGAAGAGGCGATAATGCTTAGCAAAGCGGATTTGGTTAGCACTATGGTGGGCGAATTCAGCGAGCTTCAAGGCATTATGGGAAGTTACTACGCTGCGCATGCGGGCAAAGACAAGCTAATCTCTCGCGCGATTTATGAGCAATACCTGCCAAATTCCGAGGACAGCGAGCTTCCTGTGGGCGTATTTTCGTCGCTCGTGGGGGTTGCTACGAAATTTGAAAGCCTAGCAGGTCTATTTAGCATAAATAAAATTCCAAGCGGAAACAAAGATCCTTACGCACTGCGCCGCGCGGCCGCTGGAATTATCAAAATCGTGCAAAATTTGGGGCTAAATTTGGATTTGGGGGCGTTGGTTGAAAATATAGCGGTGCAATATTCTGGGCTTGATAGCGATAAATTGTTGGATTTTATCAAAGATAGACTTTATGCTATTTACGATGTCAATCCATCTATTATAAAAGCGTGCCTAAACAGCGGCGAAGATGATATAAAGGCTCTTGGTAGCGCGATTATGGCGCTGGATAAAATTTCAAAAGATGAGAAATTTAAGGATAATTTCGACACCTTCAAACGCCTATCAAATATCATAAAAGATGAAAAAATCGGTGCTGTCGATGAAGCGCTTTTCCAAAACGAAGCTGAGGGCGAGCTAAATTCGGCGTTTAAGGCGATTAGTGTGAGCCAAAACGAGCCTGAGGCTTACCTAAATGCGCTTTTTGGCTTAAAAGATAAAATCGATATGTTTTTTGAAAAAGTAATGATAAATGTAGATGATAAGGCTATCAGGGCAAATCGTATCGCAAATATCGGTCAAATTTACAATGCGTTTTTGCGTGTGGCTGATATCAAAGAGATTAGTTTTTAAATTTTAATAAAGGAGTAAAAATGAAAAGGTTAATTTTAGCGTTTTTTGCTATGTTTTTTCTAATCGGTTGTGGTGGCGGTGCCGAAGATACGGCCAAAGCATGCGTAGAGGCTATATATAAAGGCGATACACAAAAGGTCGTTAGCCTGATCTATCTAAGCGAAGCAGAGATGAAAGATGAAAGCATAAAACCGATGCTAGAAGGCAAGCTTGGTATGGGAATTGCGGGTGCTATGGATAGGGCTAAAAAGCACGGCGGTGTAAAAAGCATTAAAATTGTCGATAAAAATGTCGGCGCAGATGTCGCAAAGGTCGATATCGAGGTCGCTTTCAAAGACGGAACCACCAAAATGGAGCCTACTAGCTTACGCAAAAATCACAAAGGACAATGGCGAATTTTGCTTAACTAACGAAATTTAAGGGGAAAAAATGAAAAAAGTATTTTTATCAGCTATCGCAATGGTTTTTCTAGCAGGTTGTGGGCAAAGCCCTGAGGAAGTGGTGAAAAGCTATGTCGATTCGGTAGGGTGCAAAGGAGATATCGAAAAAGGCGCGAGCCTAGTGTATCTAAGCGAAAGCCAAATGAAAGATGAAGCCACAAAGCGCAAGGTAGAGAGCAAGCCAGACTCGATGTCAGGCACCACCACAAGAGACGCTATGAGGCGCGGAGGGTGCAAAACAATCGAAATCACCGATAAAAATATCGGCAAAGACGCTGGCAGAATGAAGGTCAAAATAACCTTTGGCGACGGCACTACCGAAGAACTTGACGCCAGGGTGCGCAAAAATCATCAAGGCGATTGGAAGGTAGTATGGCGATAGTTTATGAAATTTAAATTTTCGCTTTTTATTTTTTTGGGATTTGCGCTTTTTTTGGCGGTGCAAATCCCGCAAATCCGCCAAAATTTACCGCAATTTTTCCAAGATAAAAGCTTAAAATTTCAAACCCTAAATTTGCAAAATTTAACAAATTTGCCAAATTTGGCGCCCAGCGATCTGGTTTTTCGCCTAGGCGATGAGTTTGATAGCGCGCTAATCGCGCAAATGAGCGAGTGGAAGTATTCACATGTGGGGGTAGTGATAGATACTGCGCCGACACAAATCCTGCACGCAATCAGCGACAAGCGATACGCTCAAAACGGCGTTGTGATAAGCTCGCTAGATGAGTTTGTATCTCGTGCGCGTAAATTTGGCGTAGCAAGGATAAATTTTTTAAGCGCACAAGAGAAGCGAAATTTGATAAATTCGCTAAATTTACGCGTGGGTGAGGAGTTTGTTTTGGCAAAATCGACTGAGCCAAATTTGTATTGCACCACGCTAATAGAGCATGAAATCGCGCAAATTTATCCAAATTTCGCCCCCGCTTACACCTATATTGACGCGCCGTTTTTTCGTGGCAAGTATCTATTTCCACGCGCACTTGCTGAATTTAATGGCACCGAAATGATTTACGAGAGCGAGTGAAATTTCGCCATGAATTTAGCTATGAAATTTAGCTGTGAAATTTAGTGAGAAAATTCGGGCATAAAAAAAGCTTGCCAAATTTGGCAAGCTTTGTGTGTCCGACGAGAATTTTATAAAACCTTAGTAATCTAACTCTGGTTTTGGAGTAGCATCTGTTCTAGCTGGCAATACTGGGTATTTTAGAGCTGCATCAGGTAGTTTTCCGCTTAGAGCGTTGAAGAAAGTAACGATTTTGTTTGCTTCATCATCGCTGATTTCGATACCAAGTTGAACGCTACCCATTGCTTTAACAGCGTCTTTTAGTGACCAGATTGCGCCATTGTGGAAATATGGAGCTGTATCAACAATATTTCTTAGAACTGGTGCTTTAACCATACCGTTAGCATCGCCTTTGAAATCGCCAACATTAGCGAATTCGTATTTGCCTGCTACTTCGAACGGTTGCATTGTGCCGCCTAGGTTGATTCCGTTGTGGCAAGATACACAACCTTTATCGATAAATGTTTTTAGACCCTCTTTTTCGGCGTCAGTTAGGGCTTTTGAGTCGCCGTTTAAGAACTCATCATATCTTGATGGAGTTACAAGTGTTCTTTCGAAAATTCCTACTGTTGTAGCGAATAGATCGAAAGTGATTTTTGTATCTTTGCCATAAGCATCTTGGAATTCTTTAACATAGCCAGGGATTGAGTTAAGTAGTTTTTCTACGCTCTCAGGAGTTGCAGCCATTTCAGGAGCAGCTGTTGCTGGACCTGCTGCTTGCTCAGCTAGGTGAGCTGCACGACCATCCCAGAATTGCGCTGAGTTGAACACTGAGTTTAGTGTTGTAGGCGCATTGATATGGTGTGGGTTTGGAGTCCATTTGTGACCTGTTGAAGCTGGAACGCCGTCAGTTCCGCCGATTGCTAGGTTGTGGCAGGTATTACAGCTGATGATTCCACTTCTTGAAATTCTTGGGTCAAAATATAATTTTTTACCAAGTTCAACTCTTTTGTCAGTTGTTGGGAAATCTTTTGCATCTGGTGCTGCGCTCTCTGCAAGTTTTGCGATTTCAGCAGCAGTTTTAGGTAGTGCTTGTAGGCCACTATCTTTTGCAAGTTTTGCCAAATCATCAGCTGCGAATACTGAGCTAGCAACAACTACTGAACTAAGTAATAAAAACTTAACTTTCATTTTCCTCTCCTTTAAAAAAATGTAAATGGATTTTAAAATTTATTAAATAAAAAGTTACTTAAAAATTTAAGCGAAATAATAAAAATTCTTAAAAAAAAAAAAGATATAATTTATCGCAAAAAGGTGCTAGAACATAAAAAAATTACAAAATTTTATTAATTTAAGTTTTTTTTAAATTTAAAGCCGAATTTCTTCGATTTCTTGATAAATCACCCGAAATTTATCATCGATTTTAAAGTCCTCGTGAAAATGCCCAAAATACCACTTTTTGAACTCTATTTTGTCGTAAAAATCCTGCAAAATTTTCGAATTTACATCATCAATTTTCGCTGCCATTGATAGTTTTATCACGCGCGGTATGACAAATCTGGGGCAGGTGTGCGTGATAATGATATCGACATTAAAGCCGTGTTTTGCGAGGTTTGCGTTCGCTTCGCAGATATCGGCCTGGCTTATCATTTCGCCCTCCCACCACGAAAAGCCAAGCTCTCGCCTATCTCGGTCGATACTAAACGCGCCACCCATGGTGAAAATTTTGCGCCCTGCGATTTCATAGACTTGCCCCCTCATTAAATGATACACACTTTGCGAAATTTTATGCACTTTGCCACCAGCAAATTCGCTGATTTCATAGGCGTTTAATCGGTCGAAATTTTCATGGTTGCCGTCGATAAAAAGCGTGGTAAATTTACGCTCGTTGAAGTATTTTAGCCACTGCTCCTCGCGCGCGTCGCTTTGAAACATATTCCAAACAAAGCCAAAATCCCCAGCGATGATTAAAAAATCATCTTTGCAAAGCGCACTTTCGAATTTCTCAAACTTCTTAAATCGCGCCATTTCGCCGCTAAACCCGCGCCAGCCGCCGTGCGTATCGCCTGTGATAAAAATTCTATTCATTGCCTGCCTTTTTAAATTTTTGTTTGATTTTTGCTTTTGCGATATTTATTTTATGCGTAAAATCCTAAATTTATGGAATTTTCATTATGTTTTAAATTTTGTATTTACCAAAATACTGACCCAAAAAACGATTACAACTATAAAATTGAAATTTTTGTATTTTATCGGAAACGAAATAAAGCTCAAAGGAAAATTTGGTGGTGTCCCGTGCAGGCTTCGAATTATACCTTTGAATATCCATAAAATAGGGATTTTATTATTTTATATTTTTATAAACTTACCTTATTACTTACTATAACTATGAAAATTATTAGAAAATATGTAAATTTTAAAATGGAGAAGTGTAGCATATTTTTCCTTTTACAGAATAAAATTTTGTTTAAGTTTCGAATAAAAAGTATAGAAACCTTAAATGCAAATTTTTAGTAGTTTTTGCTTAATTAAAACTTAAAAATACAATTTTAGCGATATTGCTACGATTTTTAATGCCTTTAAAATCGTATGAAGCCCCTTAAAATGGGAATTTTAGTCTTTTTTAGCCTTTACGGTTTTAAAATGGATTAAAATCGTAGGAAAGCCCTTAAAATGGGAGTTTCAGCACCTCACGATTTTAATGCCTTTAAAATCGTATGAAGCCCATTAAAATGGGGCTTTGTGCGTAGTGGTATGTCTGTGTGCGTGTGCGTATATGAAAAAAATGGTTTAAGGAAAGAGAAAACTTAAAATATAGTTGCGTTTTAGAATAGGGCTGTTATATCCTAAATTCTATTTACTGCCATTTTTGTTTTTGTGATTTTTTGGCTTTCATTTCTTCTTTGAGTTGATAAGCCAAAATTCTCTTAACTGCTACAAAATCAACTTCATCAAGCAAATTTTCATCTTTTAATTCCGCTTCTGCTTCTGCAATTTCTTTTCCAAGCTCATCAAATTTGCTATCATTTATTAGCATAGTTGCATATTCGCCAACTAATGCAGGATTGAATTGTGGCTCTAATTTATTGTATTTCAAATTTTCTTTTTGATATTCAACAATAAAATCTTGTAATTTTTTGGCAAATGTTGTTTTGCCAACACCAGCAGAGCCGTAAATATTTATCATAAGTCTATTTTTTGGATTACCTTTTTGAAGTTCTTGTGGTATAATTTCGGTATCGGCAGTTGCTGAAAGTGCATTTGCACCAAATGAATTAACTTCATTACCGCCCATCAAAGCTTGACTTTGAGTGTGAAGAGAGCGGACGGCTTCACCAGCAATTGCCTTTTTGAAGTTCTTGTGGTATAATTTCGGTATTGCCGTTCTTGTTGGTTGAAGATGTGATACCTGTAAAAGCTTTCTGTGGCGAGTATGACTCGAAGTTTGGAGAACGGTATAATAAATCTTTCTCATCTAATTTTTTCAATTTATTTTCTAGCAATAATTCTAATGTTCTTTTTAATTGTTCGCTTATTTTATCCTTTGAAACTGCGTTTCTAATTCCAGCTTCCGTATAGCCTATTTGTTCTGCAAGTTCTTTATAATTCATACCTAGCTTTTTGGATATTTTTTTAACTGGATTTACATATTCAAAATACAATTTTTTTAAATTTTGCATTGTAAATACAATTCTATCTACCCATTTTTTATCTTGATTTAGCATACCCCTAGCTTGGATATATTCGATAAAATCATCATACTCATCAAAATTAAAATTTTGCTCTTTTAGAAAATCATCTATGATTTTTTTGTCTTTTTCGTTTATCATTGCTTGCCTTTATTAAATTTTGCGTTATTTTAGAATATTTTTCTTTATTACCGATTTGGGGGTTTTGCTCTAAACTTTATCTAAAAATAAAATATCATTTAAGAGTTCTAAAAAATATAAAAGACAATCGTAAAGCAATAGTTAAAAAAGTGGTAATATTAAAATAATTTAGTTTATATTAACTTAATAGATTTTATATTAAGTTAATATTTAGTTTATTTGATTATAATAGGCAAAAATTTAAAACAAGGAGAACACGATGTTTCAAATAATCAATCCGAACACGAAAGAATTAACTCCACTGAATACGGAAGAAATAACGACACAGATTTGGGAGTTCATACAATATCCACAAAATCACAAAATACTTCCGATATTGACAAAGGGGCTGTTTTTGGAGATGATGAACAAACCATTACTAACGGCAATACCATTGGAGGACAATGAAATCGAGGAGGAGTGGATACCCGAACTGATACTGAAAAAAGTGTTGGAAGTTCAGGAGGAATTGAACAACCTGCCACAGGAACAATTAACGGAACAACGGATTTTGAAAGCGAAAGTGGAGATAGGCAAGTATATAGCACGACACAGAATAAATTATATAATGGCTCATCATCTCAAACCACAATGTATGCTGGGACTGGAAACAGCTTTGGAGGGGATATGGGTCAGGCAGGAAGCCGAACTCAGGGAGATACTACCGATAGAGATAGTGGAACTAACGAGGGACACTTCACTTCCGCAAGTGGGAGAGCTGGGCAGATGGGTGTATCGAGTGGGAATACTATGGAATTGGGCGATGCAACTCAAAACGATGGGTATGCTACAAGACCTACAAGCGAGAAATCCATATTTCAGTCAGAGCCTATCGGAGAAACTAGCACAAGCTCTACAATGGCAGGAACTCAGGGAGATGGAAATTCTAACACTTCCACAAGCCAAAACGATGAGAGAAATGGGGAACACGGACTTGGAGATATTCAAAGCGATGGGGTTGAGTATATACAAGGAGTATCTAACAATGCCACAAGCAGTGTATCCGATGAGCGAAATCGAAGCGAGGGCGTTTCACTACTAAATGAAAATGGAGCTGATAATAGTGTCAGCTCCGAAATTGAGTTGATATAGAAATTTTATTTGAAAGGATTAAAAATGTTAAGCAAAGAACAATTAGAAATGTTTGAAAAGGTTAGTATCCATATGACAAAAATGGAAAATGACCCAGAGTATCGCAAGAAAATCGAAAAAGAACTTTATCGTGGCGCACCTGATGAATTATTAGATGAGCTTGAAAAAGAAATTGCAGAACAAGAAGAGTTGGAATATGAGAAAAATTCAGTTAGTAAGCAAAATAAAGAGAATTGATTTTAGCTCAAATTCTTGGCTAAATGAAGTTTAAGAAAAAGCAATAACCAAAAATCTCTAAATCTAAATTTGTTGAGTTTTCCTTGCAATTAGTCGCCTCCATATTAAATTACGATATTTTATATTTACTTAATATAATTAATTATAAAATATTTAAAGAATTTGATTTATAAAAATAGCATTAATCAATAAAAGCAAATAATGAATTGGTTGTAGTAGATTAATATAAAAAGTTTTTAGTGAAATCAAAAATTTTAAATTTAATAAAAGGATAAGGCGATGCAAAACAATATAGCCGGAGAAGTAGCTGCAACAAATATTTCCGAGAATGCTGATAAAACGGCTGAAAAAGAGGCAAAAAAGTATAAACGCAAAACAATCCAAGTCAGCGTTTATTTGCAACCAAATGAAATAGAATATTTGGATAAAATGTGCCATACACATTTTTTGACACGACCGACATATTTGCGAAAGCTGCTTGTCGAAGATATTCGTAAAAATATAAATGAAAGGATATAGGCTATGATTTTACAAGCAATTATTGAAAAAGATGAATACGGCTATTTTGCTTATGTTCCACAACTTCAAGGTTGCGTATCGCAGGGCGATACCTACGAAGAAGCATTAAGCAATATTAGGGAAGCTATGGAGCTTTATTTAGAGAGCTTACAAAAAGAATAAACGATGCAAATCACACTTCTGATACAAAACGGTAATCAAAGTATTTTTAATGCTTTGAAGGCATTTTTAAAAACATACCCTGAATTGGATTTTAAAATTGAAAAAAATAATTCGCCAAAAATCTCTAACGGCTACACAAAAGAATTCGAAGCTAAAATTTTAAAGGAAAATGAAGCCACAATGAAAGCATATAAATCAGGTAAAATAAAGAGCTATTTAAATGCCAATGTAATGCATGAAGATATTTTTGCTATAAATAAAAATAATAAAATGGAGTAAAATAAAATGTTACATGATAACGATGATTTGATTTTAGACGAAAGGACTTTGCCGTTATATTTACAGCAAGATATACAAGCTTATAAAGCTTGTATAGAAGCAAACGATAAATTACATTTAGACCTTTATTGGGGTGAATTATATGGATCTATAAATTCGGCTCAATATGGATATGAAATTTCAAAAGAAATTGCAGATTATTTAAGAAAAAAATATTTAGGAATTTAAAATGTGTAATGAGATTGATTTTACAACTTGTAAGAGAAATGTGAGAGTATTCAATGGGGGTAATGGTTCAAAAATCGGAATTATATATAACAATGAAAATTATTTACTAAAATTTCCGCCACAAGGAAAAGATACAACAGAATTATCTTATACAAATAGTTGTTTCAGCGAAGATATTAGTTGTAAAATTTTTAAAACATTGGGGCTTAATTCGCAAGATACAATGTTAGGTAAATATAAAGATAAAATTGTAGTAGCTTGTAAAGATTTTACCGAAATAGATTATAAATTATATGATTTTGCAAGTTTAAAAAATACAATAATAGATAGCGTAAATAATGGGTATGGAACAGAATTAAAAGATATTTTAACCACTATTGAAAACCAAGAAATTTTTCAAATAGATAAACAAGAATTAAAAGATTTTTTTTGGAATATGTTTATTGCCGATAGTTTATTAGGTAACTTTGATAGGCACAATGGAAATTGGGGATTTTTGATTAATGAAAAAACAGGAGAACATAAAATCGCACCTATTTACGATTGTGGTTCTTGTTTATTTCCACAAGCCGATGAAAAAATGATGTCTGAAATATTAACAAATCCCAAAGCATTAGAAATGCGAATATATACATTTCCAAATTCTGCCATAAAAGAAAATAATGTCAAAATTCGACCATATCATTTTTTAACAAATACTAACAATATGGATTGTTTAAAAGCTTTACAGAGAATTACACCAAAGATAGATTTAGCAAAAATAAATTCGATTATTGACAACACACCATATATTTCTAATTTGCATAAAGATTGTTTAAAAATAATCATTAAAGAAAGAAAAGAAAAAATTTTAGATTATGCGTTGAATTTGGCATACGAAAAAGGCAAATTAACAAAAGAACAATTAAAAGAAAAAGCAGAAAACAATCAAGTGAGTGTTGCGAGTGTTCTATCAGAAGCTCAAATGGTAGCGAAAAAGCTAAAAATTGGTAAAAAAAATAGCAGTAAGAGCAAAGAAATAGATTTTTAAGTATATTTTCTATTAGCTGAAATTAAAAAATTAAATGGAGCAAAATCAATGGATAACAATATAACTTTTGAGAGTGTTAAAAACTATATAGAAACAATGCCAGTAGATGTGAAATACTACATAATAATCGCTTGTATTCTTTTGGTTGTTTTTGTGATTATGTTTATAAGAAACAGAAAATATTATAAGCTAGTAAAAGAATACAATCTGTTGATGATGGAACGCAACGAGCTAGAAAGACAAATAGTTCAGAAAGTTAAAAAACTTTAATTTAAGTATATCTTTTTGTAGATAGAATTCATAAAGGATTTACTATGTGGCTAATTAGTTTAATTTTATGGTTGCTTCCGATTTCTATTTTGATTGATTATGATTATTTAGAGTTTAAAAATAAAGCAGAAGAGCGTTTAGCTTTCTATGTTCCTATTATTTTTGTTCTCTATTTAATTTTTAATGAATTTTATAAGTGTTTAGCTAGAACAAATTTTGAAATATCATCTGTGTGGATATTTTTATTAGATTTGTTTTTCCACGAAATTTTTGTAGTCGGATTAGGTTTAATGTTTATGGTGTTTTTATATATAAAAATATTTAAATATGTCGTGCGACCTTTGCGTTCTGTGTTACACGAATTTATCTATGTTTTTATGGATTTTGTTTTTATGCAAGACCACGAAGATTTTGTGAAAAAAGGCGAGTATTATGCTTGGACGGAATATTTAACGCAAAATAAAGTAAGCGAAGCACAATTTAGCAAAATAGCACCATTTGAAACTTTGAAAGATTTTGAGAATTGGGCAAATGCAACAAACGATGAAAATGTTCAAAGAGTTTATAATGAGATAATGAAAAAGCAAAAAGGTGAAAAATAAAAACAAAAAATCTTTTTAAAATATATTTATTATTTTTTTAGGTTTATATCCCTAACAACTCGATTGAATTTAGATAATCTCCATACCATTGCATAAGCTTCTTTAAATGCTCTATTTGCGCTCTTTTACGCACATAGGCATTTTTGCTAGACACTTGACAATAATAGAATAAATAGCAATTTTATATCGCTATTTTGGGCTTTGTGGATTAATTATAATGAAAAAGAAAGCAGAAAATATATTAGGTGGTGTCCCTGGCGAACTCGATAATATACTTATAAAATACCGATAAAATCAATATTTTAGTGTGTTATTGCTTTTATATTTTACCTAATTATTTACCTAATAGCTAAAATTTAGCCATAAACTTGCATTAGAACACACAATTCCATAAACTATTTCTTTATTATCTAATCTCTATGCTTAATTTTTTCCCTAAAACACTAGTCGCACTTTGCAAAGTTTGCAAAGTCAAGGAAGTATTTGTGGTATAATTTCGGTATCGGCAACAGATGAAATGTTCTTTTGAACCAGTCGTCCGTCAAGACTTTGGGCTTGATTGTAGGGGGTGTGTGGGCGTCCCTACCATCTGTTGTCATTTCTTGTTTTTGTGATTTTTTGGCTTTCATTTCGGCTTGGATCTGATATGCCAAAACTCTCTTAACTGCCACAAAATCAACTTCATCAAGCAAATTTTCATCTTTTAAAAAATCTTCAAATGAATTTAGTGCTTCTTTTTTTCATCTTTTTTTTCGCTTTCAGAAATTCTTTTTTTAATTCTATTTAATAACCAGCTTGGAGCACCTTTATAAAGTTCTTTTTCGATTTCTTTGCAATATTCAGGGTCGTTTTCCATTTTTGTCATATGGGCACTAGCCTTTTCAAACATTTCTAATTGTTCTTTGCTTAACATTTTTTATCCTTTCTTTTATAAAATGAATTATAGTATAACATAACTTACCTTATTTTAATATAAAATAAGGTAAGTTAATACAAATTATATTTTAATATTCAATGCCACTACCATTAGTTCTATCTGTATCGGTTTTTTTAGTTGTAGTTGTTTTGTTGAGTTCCTCCTTTCTTAATTTTAAATTTGTTTTTATTTCTCTTTTACAGATATTTGGGGCTTCTCCCCAAAGAATTTTCTTGTAAAAGGGAAAAAATGTTTTTACACTCTACTAAATCCACGACTTCTGTTTGGCGGCTCTTTCTCTTTACGCATTTTTCTAGCGACTTCCATCATTTGCTTGTGTATGACTAATGCTCCTAAGACTTCTGATTTTTCTGTGCTTAATAGTTCTGATAGTTTTCTAGTATCATCAAAGTTCTTTGGTTGGTTTGCTACATAGTTTTTATGCTGTGTTGGTGTAAAGAAAATATATTTGCTTTGACCACTCTTTCTGTTTTCTCGCTCTTTGAAATGCGTGTAAATTCCTTTTTCTTGTTCTTGTTTGATTTTTTCTTTGTCATTTAAAGGCGTTTCCTTAGCGTTTTCTTGCGTTTTAACTTTTATCGTTTTTTCGTTTTGCGTTGAAATTTCAGCCACTAATTGCTCATTATTGGGTTTTGAAATTTCATTTTGTGGTGAAATTTCAGGTGCGTCTATAATCTTATAATCATTTGGCGTAAAATGTTTGAGTGGATTTAGCACCTTTTCGGCTCTGTTTTCGATTGAAGCGCCCCAAGTCTTTTTATAAAATGTCTTTTCTATGTATTGATTTTTTCGTTTATCGAATTTTCTTATAGTTTTTGGGGTTTCATCTACGATTGCAAATCTAACATATTCGCCGATATTTATATCGTTTTCTGCGACAACTCTTTCTAAATCATCAGCCCAAATGTCAATCTCTTTGCCTTTGCTTGTGCGATAACGCACAAAAAAGCTTTCTTGGTTATCTTGGTTAAATTTATACGGAGCTCTGCCAAAATCCACAACTTCATAATGGTGCGGTTTGTGTCTAGTGCTATCGTAATAGTAGTTTTCGATCACTTTGCCTTTTTTCTTTGTGGCTACTGCTTCTACGCCCAAATCTCTTAAATTTTCGGCAAATTTCTCTCTCATTTTTTGCAAATCTGCGTTGTGGGGATTTATTCTATCGCCCCATATATCTTTGACTTTTAATACCAAATGGCAATGTGGATTGTCTGTATTTGTATGCACTGCAACGGCATAGTGGTTATTTGGATACATTTCGCTTATAGTTTTCATCGCACTTGCTTTGATTTTACTTGGTGGTGCATACTGAGCATCTTTCATCGAAAATACGATATGCAAGGCTTCTCTTTTTTCTTTTTGATTGTTTTTTTCAAGGTCGTTTTGTGTAGGGATTTCATAATATTTGTTGAAACTATCGGTTGCTTTTTTCAATTCGCCTTTGCCAAATACTTCAAAATCGCTTGTCATTATCTCTTCGCCGTGGCGTGAAATATAGTTAAGATGAGCCCTTAATCCATTGAGGGTTGTATTCGAACCTGTGATTTTAACCACAACTTCTTTTTGTGGCTCTTGCAAAAAGCTAGGTTTGCTGCTTTGTGTTATTGTTCGATTTTTGTATTTACCTAGCTTGTTTTTATATGCGTATGAGCTTTTAGACTTTTTGTCTAATGCAGTCCAAACCTTTTTGGCTTTCCACTCATCATCAAATACTTTTTTCTTGCGCATTATTTTGCCTTTTTAGAATTTATCTCTCAACTTCGCTCGGTAATCTGTAACCAAATCATTGATGGTTTTGATTTGAGTGTTTATGTCTGTAAGTAATCTCTCTAATCCATTGTAATTTATATTCAAATTAAATGGGTCGTGTGTTCTTAAATATCTTATAATTTCGCTTATGTTGCGACCTAAAATATTTAAATCATTTGTTGCTTTTGTCAGCTCTTTCATCTCTATGTTGTTGAATACTTTTTCATTGCCATAAATGAAATTTAGAAGTAGAAATTTTATCTCTTTGGTTGCTGATGAAAAACCATTTTTTTCTGCTTGATTTTGTAAAAATTTATATTCTTGCTGTGGTATAAAAAATCGAATTTCGACACTATCTTTTGCCATAGACATTGGCTGTATTTTTTCGGAATTTTTGTCAGATTTTTTATCAATAAATTTAAATAATGCAACATTAACTATATCGGAAAATGTCTGATTTGTGTTTTGGATTTTTTCGTTTATTTGTTCCAAAAGCGTATCATCAATTCTCACACCTTTAAATGTTTTTTTACCCATTTTTTTCATTATCCTTTCTATCATTTTTCTCAAACAAGAGCGTCGCAGACACTGCCTTTTAATCCGATTAATGTAAAACATTTAGGAGTTTTGTTGTTAAACAAAACGGATAAATGTGTTTAACATTTCGGATTAGATTGTTAAACATTTTCCATTTTGTTGTTAAACAAAATGGATAAATCTGTTTAACAAATCGGATTAAAAAGGCGTAATCCTGCATTATTATTATTTTTAAATAACTTAGAAATAGATACATTTCACATTTGAAATACAATATCTATTTCCCTTTACTGATAAATCTTTTTTCAATCGGTGAATTTCAGTTGGCAAAAATTCATCAGTAAAGGGAAAGAGTTTTTACTAGCTCTTTCGCCTTAGATTTGTGATTAAATTTACAATGGACTATAATAACTTTTGATAATGCAGCCATTGTTATTTTCTTTTTCGATTTTAAAGTAAATTCCGTTGTATTTAGCAAGTAAATTCCACAAGCTATTAAGCCCTAAAATTTCTACTTGATTTTCACTTGCGATTGCGTTAATTTTCTTTGCAAGAAGCGATTGTTGAATTCTACCTTTTTTGATGACTTCTCTTGCAATTGCAAGAGTGTGTCTTTCTTTTTGATTTAATCCATAAAGGAGAAAATCCGAAATTTCTACCGAGTGAGTTTGTGTATCTATGATAAAAGCATAAGACTTGATTTTATATCTTGGTTTTTGTGGTTCGAGCGTAAAAATAATTTTATTTTTACCGATTTCATACTCATCGGTTTTGTTATCTAAAAAATAAGAAGCGTCTGGCGTTTCAGTAAAACCAGTTGAGCCTTTTGCGATTTTGTTATTTTCATCTCCGTATTGTTTGGGTTGGTGGTGTAAAAAAATAATAGTGGCATTTTTGGCTCTTAATGTTTTTAAATTTGATAAAAAATCATTTACCTCTTTATCTGATTGCATATTGATATTCATAAAATCTCTAATGCTATCAAAGACTAGCAAGGTATCTGATAAATCATCGGCTCTTTGTGCGAAATCTTTCACGAAATCATATTTCGATTTTTTATCGGCTTGATTTTCGAAAATTTGTAAATGAAATTTTTGTAGATGATTTTGCATAATCTCATATGTCTTTCTATCTGCATAGACTATCTCTGTATTATCGGCATCGAGATAATAAATTTCTTTAACCTTGTCGTTATCTAGCAAAAATTTACACAGATAAAGCGCAAGAATACTTTTGCCAGTTCCTGGTTTGCCATAAATATTGATTATGGTTTTTTTGGGTATAAAATTTGGTATCAACCACTCTACTTTTTTATTTTTTAGCTCATCTATATTTACAGAATTCGAAAATTCAGCTATAATTTCCTTTGCTTTATTTTTACAATTTTCCCCCACGCTCTGTGGGGGTTGGGTTGTTTTATCTTTCATTTTATTTTCCTTTGCGAAGACCTGTCTTTTGTGTGTCTAGTTTCAAAAGCCACTCATCAATTTTTGCTTTGTTGTATAACACTCGATTTCCTACTCTTGTAAAAGGGATAGGCGGAATATGTTTTGCGTTTTCGGGTTCGTAGTTTATGCGCATACGCAACTTGCATTGATGCTTTACGCTTATGTGATACTGCTCTTGTAGTTGTTGTGGGGTAAGCCAGTCGTTTTGCGAGGTGTTAGTTTCCATAATTATCCTTTCTTTTTTAAATTTGGATAATTATAGATTTTTTTTAATAAAATGTCAAATAAAAAATCGTTTTTTATTATAATATTTTTTATTATCTATATTTTTTTAACAAAATCTAGTAAAAATATCTTTAATTTTTCAATTTCATATTCTCTTTCTTTCTCTCTTTCCTTTAACTCATAATTTTCTAGCAATAATTCTAATGTTCTTTTTAATTGTTCGCTTATTTTATCCTTTGAAACTGCGTTTCTAATTCCAGCTTCCGTATAGCCTATTTGTTCTGCAAGTTCTTTATAATTCATACCTAGCTTTTTGGATATTTTTTTAACTGGATTTACATATTCAAAATACAATTTTTTTAAATTTTGCATTGTAAATACAATTCTATCTACCCATTTTTTATCTTGATTTAGCATACCCCTAGCTTGGATATATTCGATAAAATCATCATATTTATCAAAATCGAAATTTTGCTCTTTTAAAAATTTATCTATGATTTTTTTGTCTTTTTCGTTTATCATTGCGTTGTCCTTAATTTTCGATTATTTTAACATAAATTATTTTTAATTTCTTTTTAATAAGATTTTTTTATCCTATAAAAGAAAAATGAAATTTAAGGCTTAAAGTTTAGTTCGTTGCTTTCCATAAATTTGATTTGTAAATGCCTAGAAGCAATATTTCGGTATCATTAACGAAATATGGTATGACATATTTTTTATAGATAAAATCCCTTGCTTTATCATCATCGAAACTTACAGATTTTCTAAAAGCAAAAGGCTGTTGGGCTATGATTTGCAAATTTTGCAGAAGTTCGGTCTGAAATTCTATGGCTTTACTGATACTATCTTGTGCGATGAAGTCGGAAATTTGATTTAACTCATCTACAAAACGCTCTGATTGTATTATTCGCATTTGATATATTTCCAACCGCTACCAAGCGTTGAAGTCTTTAAAATGCCGTTTTTATAGGCTTTTAAATCGGATTTATAATTTTGCATTTTTTCATCAAATTCGCTAGGTTCTGCATTGTCTAACTTAAAATCAATATTTAGTGATTGAATTAATTTTATGATTTGTTTCATTTTGCTTTCACTGGCTCTGATAGTCAAAGTTTGCATTGTTTTCCTTTTGAATTTTTTGTGATTATATCTAAAATATTTTAACTTTTGCACTTTTTTGGCAAAACACGCCAAATTTGCGTTTTAAGCGTTTTAAAGTGTTAGGTGGTATGAAATATCGAAAATTTGTTTCAAAGCGAAATTTGAGTGATTTTTTCCTTTTACTGATGGGGTTTGGGGCAAAGCCCCAAGTTAAATTTGGTAAAAGTTCAAAACTGCTTCGCAGTTTTGATTTACCGATTGTATTTTTTTGATTTTAAGAATTTAAAACAACGCATTATTTTTTTGATATTTTTTTAAAAATATATAGTTCTCCCCTCCCTTTCTCTCTATTAAGGGTTAGAGCTTGGATTTTTTGACAAAAGAATTTTCCTAATGATATACCCTTAAAATTAATAAATATTTAATAAGAGTGTATCTATAAAAGAAAAAGCCCTATTATAGAGCTGTCAATACTTTTTAAGCTTCATCATTTGGTATATGCGAAATCGTGCTAGATTTTCTCTTGGTTCGCAGTTTAAAGGGTATGCCGTTATAAAGTATAACTTGCTTAAAAAACGCATTTGTAGCCGAACTAATCGTAAGTCCTAACTCGCTAAAAATTTTCTCTACTTCTTTCTTGTCTTGGTCATTGACCTTAATGCTGACATTTGCCATTTGTAATCCTTTTCATTGATAAAGTATGGCTATTATACTACTTTTTAATGAATTTATTCTGTAAAAGAAAATTATATCCCTAATGGCTCTATGGAATTTAGGTAGTCGCCATACCATTGCATAAGCTTCTTTAAATGCTCTATTTGCGCTCTTTTTCGCACATAGGCATTTTTGATTTGGTTTTTCTCTTTGTGAGATAAGGCAACTTCTGGTGCTTGATATGGTAAGCCCATTGTTATCAATTCGGCTGAATTTAACTCACAAATAGTGTCAAATGTGCTTCTAAATCCGTGTGAAGTAGTTCTTTTAAACCATTTTCTTTTGCCCCCTAGATTGATGATAGCTATTCTTAATCCATTGGTTGTAATATGGGTTAGCTCCCCCTTTTCGTTTATACTAGGGAATACATACTCGAAATTTCCACTTAATAATTTTTGCTTTTTTAGAATTTTGATAGCATAGCTAGATAAGGCGACAATGTGTTCATCAATATCTGTTTTCATTTCTTCGCCTGGTATAGTCCAAATTCCATTTTCCAAATCTATATCAGCCCATTTTGCTTGTGCTGTATTTTTAGGGCGATTAGCGCAAAGCATTTGCAGATAAATGGCGTGTTTGCAATGAAATGTATTGTTGGGCTTCCACGCCTTTAAATCGCTTAAAAACTCTTTTATATCGCTTTCCTCTATGAGCGCAGCATAATGTGTTTCTTTTTGTTTTGCATATTGCTCTTGTAGTTTGTAGGCTGGATTATAGCTAATAACTCGTTCTAAAATCCCTATATCGAATATAGCATTTAACTCACGGCATAGCCTATTTTTATTATCGCCTATGCCTTCTTCGTTCATTTTATCTGTGATTTGTTTTAGCATCATAGGGTGTTTTTCTATCTCTCTAATATCAATGTTACCTAGACTTGGTGTAACCCATCTTTTATGGCGATTTTCTATGCGTTTGATTGTATCCTTTGATATGTTTTTTGCTCGTTTGACATTTAGAAATTTCTCTAAATATTTTTCATAGGTATATTTATCGTAATTATTAGTTTTTAGCTCAATGATTGTTTTACCACTAATTAGCTTTGCAAGTTTATCTCTTGCCTCTTTTCGTGCTTGTTCTACGCCGTATAAGCCTTTTTCATATTTGCCCAACTTTAACTGCTTTTTCTTGCCACTTTCAACACACCAAAGAAAAAATCTCTTTTCGCCATTAGGGTTAATGCGAATATAAAGTTGCGATGGCTCACCGACTTTTTTATAATACGCTTTATCGCTTGGTTGCAACTCTCTAATCATTTTATCTGTTAAATACGCTTCTGCTTTTCTTGGCATTGTGAAGTCCTTTGTTCGTAGAATTTGTAAAAATGTATCAAAACTTACTTATCAAATTTTAAACTTACTTTACAACTTACCATATAAAATTAAATAAATTATAAAAAAATTATGTTAAAAATAAATAAAAATGAAGTTCAGTTCCCTTGTTTTGGGATTTTCGGAATTAAAATTAAAATAAACGGAATTGATGTTATATGTATAGTGGTGTCCCGTGCAGGCTTCGAACCTGCGGCCCTCTGATTAAGAGTCAGATGCTCTACCAACTGAGCTAACGAGACACGAACTTGTATTTTATTCATATATATATAAAAAATAGGTTAAATTTGGCAGAATTTTCGAAAATTTGATTAAATTTAAATGATTTGTTATTGAGAGTGAAATTTCATAGATAAATTTAATGAATTTTAGGCTCCCTTAGCGAGAGCCTAAATTTGAGAAATTATTTTTTTGTTTGAGTTTTGCTTGCTTTTGCGCCTTTTTTGTAAGGGCGGTCAGAAACGATTGGTTTGCCATCAGCGTATTTTTTCTCGATTTTTGCAAACTCATAATTTGCGCCTACATTTTTAGCTGAGCGGACATTGCCCATTGTTAGGTATTTATAAAGAACATCTTTTAGGTTTTTAGTGTGTTCTGTATTGCGTGGAGAATCGTTTAAAATATCCTCGTAAGCGTAAATTCTCTCATAATAATCGTTTGTTAGTTGATCATCGATTGTGATGCGACCGCTATCGATTGTGACGCCAGCATATAAGCCTGTTTGTTCGCCTGGGGTTGCAATCCATGCTGAAATATCAGGTAAATCAGTAGCGCGACCAGCTTTCGCACCGTGTCCGCCAAATGCTGCACCAGCGCTTACTTCTAGTGTATCAGCACCTGTGAATACATCTTGGTAAGATTTAGTTGTGTGGAAAAGTAGCACAACATCGCTTGTCTCGTATCCTGCTTGGATACCTACACCAAAGCCTTTGTATTTGATGAAAATTGGAGCACTCCATGTGCCATCAGCATTTTTTACGCTAAAAATTCCATCGCCGTATTGGATAGAAGCGCCAGCTGCTAGGCGTTTGACATCTGTTAGGATCGCTACTGCTTTTGCGCCTTGTAGATATTTTTGATCTACATGGAAACCGCTAGATGCGCCAAATGATCTCATAACATTAGTCGCTGCGATGACTTCTTGATTTGCTACGACATCAGCGTGCAAAAAACTAGAAACTACAAATGAAGCAATTAATAAAAATTTTTTCATATGTTTAATCCTTTTAAAATAGAAATTTAGTTATTATAACAGCAATTTCATTTTTTTTAGCTAATTTTTAACAAAAAATTGATGAAAAATAACAAATTTTTGGGAAAATAATGAAAATTTTGGCGATTTTAGCATTATGCGCAGTTAAAATTTTTGCTTTATCGATAGTAAATGGTGAAGCAATTGTTTTGAAATTTAACAAAAACACGAGTGAAATTTTAGCAAATGGCAAAAAAATTCCCCTCGTAAATTCACTGGGTAGTGATGAAAAAATTGCAATTATCGCTGCAAATTACAGAGCCAAAAACGATATCAAACTTAAAATCACCCAAGATGGCAAAACCACAACCGAGATTATAAATTTAATCAAAGGCGATTACAAAAGCGAGGCATTTTCCGTCGCTCCCTCTAAGGTAAAACCGCCAAAAGAGGCCAAAGCTCGCATAGAGCGCGAACTAGCCGAAGCAAACAAAATTTACGCTAAAACTACGCCAAAAATTTTATTACAAAAACCTTTTTTATTACCTTCAAATGCTAAAATTACATCCGCATTTGGCAATGCGCGCACCTTTAATGGCGAGTTGAAAAGCTACCATTCAGGCACGGATTACCGCGCTGCTATGGGCACAGATGTGCATAGTGTGGGCGAGGGCGTGGTCGTGATAGCAAAGGACAGATATTACGCTGGTGGTTCTGTGGTGATAGACCATGGTGCTGGCGTGTATTCGCAGTATTATCATTTAAGTAAAATTTTGGTAAAAGTAGGTGATAAAATAGGCGGTGGCGATAAGCTAGGGCTAAGCGGTGCTAGCGGGCGCGTGAGTGGGCCACATTTGCACTTCGGGATCGCTATAAATGGTGTGAGTGTGAATCCTTTGGATTTTATAAATAAATTTAATAAAGTGGTGTTTGAAAATGAGTGAAAACAAAAAATTAACCCCAAAAGAGTTGATAAAAGAGTTGATCGAAGGTAGCGAATATACGCTCAAAGACTCGGTAAAAGGGCGCGTGCGCATAGTAGGGCGAGATAAAAAAATCATAAATTTCCTCCCAAGACAATTTGGCGTAGAGAGCCTCAATGACAAAATGAGCCTAAGCCCAGAACAAATCGAAAAAATCAAGGCAAATTTCTTATCTATTTTGCGCGAGGGGGCAAAACCAGCCACGAGTGCCGGAATCACTGGCGAGGCTAGTATGGAGCAGGATTTGCAAAGTGCTACAAAAAAATCGGTCAAAAGCAAGCCGAAATTTAACCTAGCGTCTAAAAATAAAACCTTGCAAGAAATTTACGAGGGCTCGAAAACAGCTGCCGCTAAATCGCAGAGCAAAAGCGCGCAGTATTTCACGCCAGTGGCCGTGCGCAAGAAAAACACAAAAATCCCATGCAAGGTGAGAATTTCGTTTTTGCGCAAAAGTTGCAGTGACGAAAAATTAGGAATCCTAGCTAGGGTGAAAATTCCGCTTTTAATGGAAAATTTCGGACTAAATGATGTCATAAACTCATCTGAACACGCGCAAATGGCGAAAAAAATGGTTCGCACAATCGCGAATTTGTATGTCGCCAAAGATTTGCGTGGCGTGCGCATAGAGGGTCCTGTGTGCCTATCTATGGGCTTTAAAAGCCAAATGGCAGATATCAGCAACCACGCCTTTGTCTTCAAACTCATCGAGGATACTTTGGTAAATAACCGCGTCATCACGGACGATAACGCTAGCGTCGTCAAAGAGATAAAAATGTATAAACAAGACGAATTTGACGGCGTTTTGGTCGATATTTTAAAGACAGATAGATAATCGCTTCAAAATTTAATCGCTTAAATTTAAGCGATTAAATTTTTCACCACTCCCCAAAGAAGTTTTGCAGCATAAAACACCAAAATCGCCGTAGAAATGTAAGCAAACGCCCTAGCCACGCTATCTGGCAGGCGCGCTCTGTTTTTATAGATCACAAGCGGAAAAAGCGTAATCCACGATAAAATCGCTACAAAAAGCCCTAGCAGCGAGAGAGCGAAATTTTCGCTACTCACGCTAGCGGAGACACTGAGCCAAAACATAATCACATAAGGATTTAGCAAATTTAGAAAAAAGCCTTTTGAGTAAATTTTGGCGTGCGTGCCAAGCTCGACGCTTTTGATTTCGGGTGTGTTGCGCGCGCTTTTGTAAATTCCATACGCAATATATAGCAAAAAACACGCCCCAAACACCGAAATAATCGCAAATACAAGCGGAATTTTGGCAAGTTGTGAAATCCCAAATGCACTAAGTGCTAGATAAACCATATCCGCACTCATTGCGCCAAGCCCCAAGCAAAGGGCTTTTGTGTAGCTTTGCAGCGCGTAAGACATAATCAAAACATTAATCGGACCGATTGGCACACTCACGCCAAAGCCCATTAAAATGCCGTTTATAAAGGCGTTCATCAATTTCCTTTAAATTTTTAGTGTGAAATTAAAATTTAAAATTCAAAATCGCCAGTGCTACCTTTGGACATGCTCTCAAACACGGCCTTGACATACTTATCGCGCGTTTGGCAGTCTAGGATTTTTTCGCACTGGCTACAACTTTGCAAGCCATTTTGCGCTTGGCAATCTTGCAAAATGGCTAAATTTTTGTCTAAAATTTGCTCGAAAATATCGCGTTCTTGGTTATTTTCTGACATTATTTTTCACTTTGATAAATTTCGTGCATTTTAGCAATTTCATATTTCGATCCGAAAAAACACGGAGTGGTTTGGTGAATTTTTGAAATTTCAAGCTCTAAAAGCGAATTGTTTTTTCCGTCGCTAGTAGCACCGCCAGCACGCTCGTAGATATAGGCGAACGGCAACACTTCAAACGCCATGCGAAGCTTGCCTGCTGGGTGATCGCTCGTGGCTGGATAGCTAAATAGCCCACCACCTTTTAGCAAAATTTGGTGCAGGTCGCTGACCATGGCTCCTGAGTATCTGAGGCGATAACCCTCGTCAAATAGCGTTTTTACGAGCACTCTGTGCGTATCGCTCCAACCTTTTTGCGTCGCTCCCGTGGCGTTTAGTTTGCCTTTTTCGTTTAAAATTAGCTCTTTTGCGAAGGCAAATTTGCCCTCCCTGCCAAGCCTGTATAGCTTCGGAGTATCGCCTAAACATACGCAAAGCTCGATTCTAGGGCCATACACGCTATACACTGCTCCGCGCAATGAGCTTGGTGAAATTTCGCCCTCATAAATCGCAAAAATCGAGCCCACGGCGAAATTTACATCTACTAGGCTAGATCCGTCGAGCGGATCGTAAGCTACTATAAATTTGCCGTTTTCATTAATGCTTAGCATTTCCTCTTTTTCTTCGCTAATTAGCGCCTTTACGCACTCTACGCCGCGAAATTCGCGCTCGATTATCATATCGCTTAGCACATCGAGTTTAAGCTGTGTGTCGCCAGTGGAATTTTGCGTGCTAGCGTAGCCGAAATCAGCGTATTTTAGCTCTTCGCTGATTAAAACGGCGATTTTTTCTATTGTTTTTACGATTTCTTGCATACTCTCTCCTTTTTAAACTTTTTTAGCATTATCAAGTATCCATTTTGCGATACTTTGCGCGTCGTTTATGTCGAAATTTACAGGGCAAGCTTTATCCATTTGCGCTCTTGGCAGATTTGTCGCAATGGCTTGCGAAAACGGCAAATACGCCTCGTCGATTTTGTCCCTAAATAGGCTGATTCGTGGCAGGGGCAGTGTTTTTAGACCCTCCACAATCAAAATATCAAAATCACCAAATCCAGCGATAATTTCGTCTAAATTTCGCATTTGTTTCAAAAAATATGTCGTGCGCGTAGGGCTTACGACCGCCACATCTGCGCCAACTGCGCTAAATTTCGCGCTGTCCTTGCCCTCGGTGTCAAATTTGGCCTTGTCTTTGGGGTCGTGTTTGACGATAGCGACCTTTAAATTTTGCTCGATAAAAATTTGCGCTACCTTGCAAATTAGCGTTGTTTTGCCAGTGTTTGACGGACCTGAAAACGCAATGGCTAGTCTTTTCATCTCTCTCCCTTAAAAAACCTTGATTGTATCAAATTTAGCCTTTTAAAAAGCAAAATTTGATAATATACGCCAAAATTTAAAGGAAGAAAAATGCAAAATTTAACTATTTCAAAATTTACGCACACTCTGATTTTAGGGCTGTTTGCGCTAGGAATTTGCTCGTGCGCTAACAAAGAAAAAGTCCCTCATGACCCGGTCAAAAACGAGTTTATGGCATATACGCAAAAATTCGAAAGCGTCAAAGAGGGCGATAGATACCTGGGCGTGGCGACCTATCTAAACCCCACAATGCCTGAGATTCGCAACGAAAGAGAAGATGAGTTTTTCTTGCTAACCTCGTATCCAAAAGAGATCGAGATTAAAAATGTGCGTGTAAATGGAAGTGACGAAAATGTCAGTGTGGAGCTAATCGCCGATGAGAGCGAACTAGCTAGCAAAGAGGTTTTTAAAATCGCGTGGTCTAATCGCTACAAAATCAGCGCGCCAAAAACGCAAAAAGATAATCTCGTGCTTAGCTTTACGACCTCAAACGACCTAAATGCGAGTGTGAAATTTCGCAAGGTTTCAAAGTCGATGTATTGGCACCCTAAGCTCAAACTCGATGATTAGAGTGGGCGTAAATTTTGCTAGAAATGAAATTTGTGATAAAATTTTAAAAATTCAAATTTGAAGGATAAAAAATGAAATGGCGTGGCGGAAATAAAAGCTCAAATATCGACGATATGAGGGCTAGTAGCGGTGGTGGCGGAGGCGGAGTAAATCTCGCGCTTTTGATTCCTGTGGTGAAATTTTTGGTAAAAACGAAATTTGGCAGAATCGTCCTAGCCCTTGGCGTGGTAGCGGCGTTTATGGGTTATAATCCGCTAAATTTGCTAAATTTTACCTCTGCTGGCGGTGGAGCTGCGGCTAGTAAATTCGAAAACAACGAAGCAGCGCAGGAAGCCAAGGATTTCGTCTCTACCGTGCTAAGGCAAACCGAAGATGTTTGGGGCACGATTTTTGCGAAATACGGCGCGAAATACTCTGAGCCAAGACTGCTTTTATTCCACGGCGCGACAAGAAGCGGGTGCGGGTATGCTAGCTCGCAAGTTGGGCCGTTTTACTGCCCAGCTGATACTAGGATTTATTTGGATACGGATTTTTTCTCTGATTTGGCGAAAAAACACCACGCAGCTGGCGATTTCGCGCAAGGCTATGTCATCGCGCACGAAGTGGGACACCATGTGCAAAACCTGCTAGGAATTTTATCTAACGCCGATAAATTAAAGGCCAGAACAAACGAAGCTGGGGCAAACGCGATTCAGGTTAGAGTGGAGCTTCAAGCCGATTGTTTGGCGGGTATTTGGGGACATCATCAATACAAAATTTTAGAAGATGGCGACTTGGAAGAAGCCCTAAATGCCGCCACGATGATAGGCGATGATACATTGCAAAAAAAGGCGCGTGGGTATGTGGTGCCGGATTCTTTCACGCATGGAAGTGGCGCACAAAGAAAAGAGTGGTTTTATAAAGGCTTTAAAACGGGCGATTTGAGTGCGTGTTTGACGGGCTTGGAGAGTTGGTAAAATAGGAATTTCAGTAAATTTGGCGAATTTTTGCGACCCTGCACGGGTTTTTTAAATTCGGAATTGAAACGAGCCTAGCTTTCACACAAAGCTCACAACGATAGACAAAAACAAGTCTTATCTTTTGATGAGCTTTGTGTGAAATCGTCGGCATTTGTTATTCAAATTTAATAAATTCTGTATTGAAAGTATTGTAGGATTGGCATCCTTGCTCACAAAAATAAAAATTCGCTTTTTGCGATGACGATGAAAATAAAATTTAATTTTGGCGGGCAAGGATGCCCACCTTGCGAAACTAATTTTAAAGGATTAAAATGACAAATGAATCTATCATAGAAAGTGCCCTACAAATCTCTGAAAGTGACCACAATAATAAAGAAAAAATTAAAAATAAATGCAACGATATAATTGCTAATTTGGGTGAATTAAATGCGTATATTTTTTTTAAACAATCTGATTTTTGCGACAAACTAATATGTAATAATGATATAAATGCAAAAGAAGCAACCGCTGATTATTCCTATGATTTTAATGGTATAAATGTAAATATAGAAGTAAATACGCAACAAGAAACCAAATCTAATAAAAAAACAACTTCTATATCAGCAGGGGCTACAAAATTTAAAAATTGTCATATAGATATAACTTCTTGTTGCCCATTTGGATACGATGAAGATATAATACTTGCCAATGTAATAAGTAAAATCAATATGATAAAAGAAGATGAAAAACAATTCAAAGAAAATGAAATAAATATTTTATTTGTAGATTTATCGTTTTTAGCTCCATTAAATTTATTGAAATATCATGAACAGCCACTCGTAATAGATATGAATAATGATGAATACATTATTCAATGCGGTTTAATTTGGCACAGCGTGTATGGAAATAAAGATGATATTTTATTTGACAAAATAGATATTAACATGCCATTTGAAACAAGTGTATATAAAATTCCATATAAAATGAAATTTTATAACAAAAGCAAAATTGATTTTATTATATTTAAGAACTATGAAGAATTCTTTATTTATCAAAACCCAAACAGACAAAATTCTTTAATCAATACTGAGTTTTATAGAAAAATAAAGTCTTTAAAAGCAAGTGTGCTTTGGTTAAATGAAGATGGCAGGTTACAAGATAAAATTAAATACCACAAAGACATAATAAAGTATTTATTAAAATTTAAGGAATTAGTATCGTAAGGTGGGCATATTTGCCCACCATTTATATTTTTAAAGCAAATTTTCAAATCCTAATCGGATTTTCAGGCAGGACTTCGATTTGTATGTTTGGTTTTTTATTTTTATTGCTCGAATTTTGGTCGTTAAAGTGCATTTGAAAACTTTTATTTAAATTTTCTAAAATGTCGCCAAACATCTTTTCAAGTTCGCCATTATCAATATTTTCGTTTAAAATGGCATTTACATCACCAAAAAATTTGCCAAAACTTTTATCAACTTCTTTGGCTAAATTTTCCAAATCTTTCCCAAAAATTTCAAAGGTTTTATTTGGTTTTTGCAGATTGCTTCATCTTTGTAAAACAGTTCTTTGTAATCACAATAACGGCGAAATTCGGGGCAGTATCGCCAAATCCGCTAGTAAATCAAATTTCGATTTCATACTCGATTGGATCTTTTACGCCGGCTTTTGCAAAGCCATTTAGGCGCAATTGACAGCTATCGCACACGCCACAAGCCTTGTGCGAGTTTGTGTAACAACTCCAAGTAAGTCCCAAATTTACGCCGTTTTCAAGCGCACGCGCCACAATCTCGCCCTTGTTCAAATGCACCAAAGGCGTTTTAATATCCACACTAAAATTCGGCGAAGTGCCCGCATTTATCGCGCTTTGCATTTTTGCGATAAATTCCGCCGTGCAATCAGGATATCCGCTACTATCCTCCTGCACCACGCCGATGAAAATCGCCTCACACCCCTCACGCTCGGCAAGCGCGCCCGCGATACTCAAAAACACGCCGTTTCGAAACGGCACATAGGTGTTTGGGATCTCGTTTTTGTCGATGTTTGCGCCCTTTCGCACTTCTAGGCTCGTATCTGTAAGCGAGTTTGCGCCGATTTGCGCGATAAATCTAGCATCTAGCGTGTATCGCCTCTGCGCGCCTAAATCATCGCAAATTCTCTCGAAACACTCGCGCTCTTTATCCTGCGTGCGCTGAGCATAATCAAAATGCACTCCAATGACCTCATAACCTGCGTTTTTGGCGATATACGCGCAAGTCGCGCTATCCATACCGCCACTGATGATACATAAAGCTTTTTTCAAATTTAATCCTTTTTTGGTAGAATTATAGGCAAATTTTGATTTAAAGGGCTTGAAATTGATACTTTGTGAAGAAAATTACCCAAAAATTTTGGACGAAATTTTAGCCACGCTTAGCGCAGGTGCGGTCGAGCTAGTCTTCGTGCGAAGCGAGGAAATGCGCGAAATCAACAAAAGCGCGCGGGGGGTCGATAAAACCACCGATGTGCTTAGTTTTCCGCTTGAAATTGTGCCAGGTGGTGCGAATACTGCCCCGATAGGCTCTGTTGTGATAAATTTGGATTTAGTAGAGCAAAAAGCGTTAGAATTTTCGCACTCAAATAACGATGAAATCGCGCTTTTATTCACACACGGACTTTTGCATATTTTGGGTTTTGATCACGAAATTGATAACGGGCAAATGCGCGAAAAAGAGTGCGAAATCATCGCTAAATTTAACCTTCCAAAAAGCCTAATCGTGCGAACAGATGAAATTTAAGAAAAATTAATCGGATCCATATCGATCTCAACGGGCAAATGTGCTAGAAGTGCGCCAGCCTTTAAAAGCGGCGTGTGCGTGGTAGCACGAAGCAGTATTTCGTAGCGAAATTTGCCCGCAATCAGCGCAATTCCAGCCTTGCCGTGCCCTATGATTTGCAAATTGGCTAGTTTTTTAGCTTTTAGCGCGCTGTGCAAAATTTCAAGCCCGCTAGCGCAAATTTTAGCCGCCTCTGCCTCGTTTTTATGCGAGATTAAAACACGCAAAAGCCTAGTGTATGGCGGATATAGCGGATCTCGATCCTCGCTTTCTTCTTCTAAAAAAGCGTCATAATCCTGCAAAAAATCCTCGAAAAACGCCCTTTGCAGAGTCTGTATCACGACCCTGCCTTCGCCCTTCCTGCCGGCTCTACCTGCTACTTGCATGCCAAGGGCTAGGGTCTTTTCGCGCGCCCTAAAATCAGGGTAGTTCAAATGCTCATCAATCCCCATAATCACCGCCAAATCCACGCCATGGTAATCATGCCCCTTGCTAAGCATTTGCGTGCCTACCAAAATGTCGATTTTATGGGCGTTAAAGTCGTTTAGTAGGGTTTCTAGCTTTCTTTGGGTCGTAATCTCATCGCGGTCAAATTTAGCGATTTTTGCCTCAGGGAAATTTGCTTTTAGCTCCTTTAAAAGCTCGCTAGTGCCCATTTTTTTGGCCTCACTTACGCTTTTGCCACATTTAGCACAAGGCTGTTTGTAAAACGCGCTGTATCCGCAATAATGGCATTTTAGCGCCTTTTCCTTTTCGTGATAGCTCATACCCACGGAGCAAAACGGGCATTTGATAATCTCGCCACAACTCTTGCAAACCATATATTTGAAATTTGCGCGTGTGGGCAAAAACACCACCACTTGGCGATTTGCGCCTAGACTTGCGCTGATTTCTTTTTTTATTTTGGGCGTAAGGGAAGTTTCGCTCTCGTCGTAAATGTAGCGTTTGTGCGTGGCGTGATAGGTGCCTTTGAGCCTGAAATTTGGCTGTTTGGCAAAGCTTGTGAGCGAGGGCGTGGCTGAGCCAAGCACGGTTTTAACGCCACATTTGTGCGCGGCGAAAATCGCGAGATCACGGGCATTTATGCGTGGAGCAGAGGCCGATTTGTAGCTATCATCGTGCTCCTCATCGACGATAATCGCGCCAAGGTTATGAAACGGCAAAAACAGCGCCGAGCGCGCGCCTGCGATAAGGCGAATTTTGCCTGCGAAAAAATCGGCTAAAATTTGGCGTTTTTTAGCGGGGGTGATTTTGGAGTGCCACACGCCAAGAGCCTCGCCGAAATACCCTTGCAAGCGCTTCGTCATTTGCGGTGTGAGCGAGATTTCTGGCATTAAAAATAACGCTTGTTTGCCAGAGTTTAAAATTTCTGCTATGAGCGAGATATAAACCTCGCTTTTGCCACTTCCTGTATCGCCAAAAATCAGCGAAACGGCGTTTTGCTTGGCAAAATTTAGAGCTTTTGTCTGCTCTGGGGTCAAATTTGGCGTTTTTGTGAAATTTAGCTTTTCGCAAGGCGCGCAATTTATGCTCGAATTTGGCTCAAAAACTCCAAACGCCACGCCGATTTCGCAGATATAAAAATGCGAAATAAACTGCGCCAGCTCCACCTGAAACGGCGTGAAATTTAGAGGTAAAATCTCGGTGATTTCTTTCGTGCAAAACTCAGGTTTTGGCACTTCGCGCAAAATTACACCGCGTTTTTGGGCGTTTTTTACGGGAATTTGAACTATTTGATATGGTGAAATTTGTGAATTTGAAAAATAGGTAAGCGGTTTTAGTCTTGCCCCTAAAACCGCAATTTCATAGTAATACAAGCTTATTCTGCTAATGCTTGACAGTTTTTATCTGTATGAACGCAATCAAAAGTGCCAACCTTGACACCCTTAGCGTCAGCTTCTGCTCTTGTTCGATAATATGTAAATGTTGTGCAATTCTTAGCCACACATGCTTGATAAGTTCCGTTTTCATTACGATGCCAACCATTTCTAAGATCTTTACCTGCATCAGGAATATCATTTTGCAAAATATTGTCAAATAAACCTGAACCAGTGCTTTCTAATACAGGCCAACTAGCATTGCCTTCTAACTGCATTTCAGCTTTTTTTAGTGCAATACCAGTTCTGATAGCCGCTACATCGCCTCTTATTTTTGCACTCATTGCGTCGTCTCTGGTGACGGCTAGTCTAGGCACAGCAACACCTGCTAAAATGCCGAGCACAACGATAACAAAAACCAACTCAATCATAGTAAATGCGTTTTTCATATTAAATCCTTTGATTTAAAATAGATTTAAGTATAGCCAAAATAAAATTAAGCTAGCTTTAAATTATTTTAAGCTAGCGATTTTTTGCGCAAATTTTACCCTTTGCCCTTGTGAAATTTCAAACTCCAAAAATTCCTCCTCGGCAATCATCACTATCGTAGAGCCAAGCTCGAAATTCCCGATATGTTCGCCCTTTTTAAAGCTCACGCCCTCGCCATAATCGAATTTATTATAATCAAAATTTAAAATTTCCCTAGCCTTATCGTTAGCCTTAGCGTTAGTTTGAATCCTCTCATCGAAGTCAAATTTCATCTTGCCTACATTTAGCGCCCCTACAAAAACCAGCCACAAAAGCCCGCCATTGCTCATTTTGCAGAGCAGAACCACGCGCTCGTTTTTAGCATAGAGATTTGGCACTTTTAGCAGATATTTTTTTGCCACGCTGTGAAGCTCGCCCGGGATATATAGCGCACCAATGACGCTAAGATCGCATGGAGCGTGATAGTGATGATAGTCTTTTGGGCTTAGATAGATGTTTGTGTATATCAAATCCGCCGACATTTTAAAATCTCTGGAAGTTTTCATATCATCTAAATTTAGCAAACTAATAAAAATTTCGGAATTTTGCTTTTGCAAATCCCCAGCCCAAGATTTAAGCCCCAAAAGCTCCCAAATATCGTATTTATGCCCCTTTATGCTAAACGCGCTAAAATCACTCGTGCGCCCACACTCAAAAATCACTCCGTCGCTCGGGCTCAAAAACGCGCTAGGCTCGGCGCAAATTTCACGCTCCCTCACCAAACGCCTCGTAAATAGCGCATTTAGGCTATCGTAATCACCTGCGCCTAAAAATTCGCTCATATCAATCTCAAAAGCGTCAATGTATTTTTGATTTATAAACTTCTGCACAGGGCGCGGAAATTTTACCCCAGCGATGACCCCAAAACAGCGTGAAATTAGCTTTTTCATCACTCTCTCCTTAGTCTTAGTAGCGCGATTTCTGCATCGGCAAAAATCCTCATCGGAGGCCCCCAAAATCCAGCCCCACTGCTCACATAAATTTGCTTCGCTCCGTCATTATATAGCCCATGGACATATTTTTGATCGAGTGCTACAAGCAGGCTAAATGGGAAAATTTGCCCGCCGTGCGTGTGTCCGCAAATACACAAATCCACCTCATCTTTTACATGTAAATTTATAAATTTTGGCTGATGAGCGAGCAAAATTTTAGGTTTATTTGGATCTGCCATTTTTAGGGCTGCCCTGAAATTCGGCTCTAATTCATTAAATCTCACACCGCTTAAATCGTGCGTGCCAAGCAGATTTATCCCCATAAACTCCACGCTCTCGTTTTGCAAAACCCTCACGCCCTCGCGCTCCAAAGCTTCGATTAAGCCCTTCGCGCCTCTGTAATACTCGTGATTTCCTGTCACGAAAAACACAGGCTTTTTTAGTTCGCGCAAAGGCTCCAAAATATCGCCTAGCTCGTGAGAACGCAAATCAAACATATCGCCCACGATACACACGCCGTCGTGGCTGGTAGCGTTTATCTGCGCTACGATAGTCTGCAAAAAATCTTTTTTCAAAAACTCGCCCAAGTGTATGTCGCTCACCACTGCCAAATTCAGATCCTGGCTTAGATTTTTGATTTTGATATCGACCTCGTTGATTTTCGGAGTTTTAAGCGCGTTGTAAAAGCCCTTAAAAAGGTAGCTAAACGCCATTATTACGAAGGTTACATCTACGCAAATTTTAATAAATTTGCGCCTACTCTCGCTAAATTTGGCAAATTTTGCACTCACATTTAAAATATCATAGGCTAGGCACAAAAAGAAAAGCGAAAAGCTACTAGCCACGCAAACGACGCAAATTTTGTATAAAATTTCATCTTTTAGTGCGCCGACAAAAACGCTTCTAGTAAAAAACATACCCTCGAAAATCACCAAAAATAGGCAAAAAACTATCAAAAACGGCTTTATTTTTTTGAATTTATCATAAATTTCAAACCTAGCTGAGATTGATTTGTAAATGTATAAATTCAAAAAAACAAAGAGCGTCGTGGCTACAATTGGAAAAATATATGGGATTTTCACTCTTACTCCAAATCAGATAAATTTTTCTAATTTTTCTCTATCAAAGCCCGAAATTTCGCCATCTTTATCGACCAAAAGCGCGCCAGATTTTTTAAATTTCGTAATCGTGCGAGAAAATGTCTCTGGGGTGATATTTAAAATTTTGGCGATTTTAATGTGTTTTGAGCTGGTAAAAATATCAAAATTTTCGATGATAAACTTTGATATTTTTGCCTCGCTAGGTAGCACGACGCTGTTTTCAAACGCAAATTCTAGCGCCCTAAGCTTCGCCGAAATTGATTTTATAATGCTAATGCAAATCTCAGGCTCGCTCAAAAATTCTTCGACAAATTTTTCATAATCTATTTTTAAAACCTCGCCACCGCTAGCAAAGCGCGCGCTGGCTGGATAGGGGATATTTTCGAAATTTACAGCCTCAGCCACGAAAGACATCGGGCGAATTTCGTGGATATAGATTTCCTTGCCACTAGGGGCTGTTTTGTAAATCTCGATTGTGCCTTTAAGCAAGATGATTAAATGAGAGCTTGTATCGCCCTCATAAAATAAAATTTCTCCCTTTTTAAAAGCCTTTTTGCTACTAATCTGCGCTAATCGCTCGATTTTGGCCTCATCAAGCCCCTTAAAAAAAGGGATAAATTTCAAAATTTCCATATTATTTTTTTAGTAAATCCCTGATTTCGCTTAGAAGTTTGATATCTTCGCTAGGCTCAGCTGGCGCCTCAGGCTCGGCTGGTTTTTCTTTTTTAAGCTTGTTGATCGCCTTAATCGCGCAAAAAATACAAAATGCGATAATGATAAAATCAACCGCTGTTTGGATAAATGAGCCGTAATTTATCGTCACGGCTGGTGTTTCGCCCACAGCCTCTTTTAAAACGATTTTTAAATCGGTAAAATTCATACCACCTGTGATAACTCCGACGATTGGCATAATGACATCACCTACTAGTGAAGTTACGATCTTGCCAAAGGCTCCACCGATGACCACACCCACTGCCATATCGATGACATTGCCTTTCATTGCGAATTCTTTGAATTCTTGAATAAAGCTCATTAAAAGCCTCCTTTGGGAAATAAAAGGATAGATAATAACCTAATTTTGCTTACTTTTTGCTTTTTATTAGGTAGAAAAAAGTATAATGGCGAATTTTGAAATTTAATAAAGAAAAGGAAAATTTATGTATAGATTTGCGCCATCACCCACAGGCGATATGCACATTGGAAACTTACGCGCCGCGATTTTTAACTATATCCGCTCGCTTCAAGATAAAAGTGGATTTATTTTGCGTATCGAGGATACCGATACTGCCCGCAATATCGAGGGCAAAGACAAAGATATAATGGAAATTTTAACCCTTTTTGGTATCAAATGGCAAACGCTGTATTATCAAAGCAAAAATTTAAAATTTCACCAAGAATTCGCCGCTAAACTGCTCCAAGAAGGCAAGGCGTTTTGCTGCTTTTGTAGCGAAGAAGAACTAGCAGAGAAAAAAGAAAAAGCCAAAGAAAAGGGCGTAGCGTATCGCTACGACGGGACTTGCGAGCATTTAAGTGACGCTGAGGTCATAGACAATCCAAAGCCATTTACAATTAGACTTAAAAAACCAACCAGAGTTTTGAAATTCACAGACGCTATCAAAGGCGAGATTAGCTTCGAGCCCGAAAATATCGATAGTTTCGTCATCATGCGCGCGGATAAGACCCCGACATATAATTTCGCTTGCGCCACTGATGATATGTTAGAGGGTGTAACATTTGTAATCAGGGGCGAGGATCATGTCAGCAACACCCCGAAACAAAACTGGATTAGGGAGTGTTTGGGATACACAGACGAGATTTCATACGCGCATTTGCCGATTATTTTGGGGCCTGATGGCAAGAAAATGTCCAAACGCGACGACGCAAGTAGCGTAAAATGGATGCTAGATACTGGATTTTTGCCTGAGGCGATTGCGAATTATTTGGTTTTGCTTGGAAATAAAACCCCGTGCGAGGTTTTTAGTATCGAAGAAGCGGTGGAGTTTTTCGATATCACCAAAATTTCAAAAGCACCTGCTAAATTTGACATCGACAAGCTTGCATTTATCAACCGCGAACATATCAAAAGAGCGAGCGCTAAGCGCATTTGCGAGCTTTTTGGCGTAGATGAAAGCAAGGTAGAGTTAGTGAAATTTTACACCCAAGAATCCAGCCTAATCCCAGAAATCAAAGCAAAAATTAGCGCAATTTTTAGCCAAAAAGAAATTCCAAGCGAATTTAGCCAAAACGCTGAAATTTTGCGAAATGAAATTTTAAATTTAGCCCAAATTCCAGCCGAATTTAACGAGTTAAAAACAATTCTTATGGAAAAAACCGCTCTCAAAGGCAAGGCGTTTTTTATGCCACTTAGATTGCTTCTTACAGGCGCGCCTCACGGACCAGAACTAAATGAACTTTACCCGCTTATAAAATCATCAATCAAGGAAATCCTAAATGCTAGCAAATAGCCTAATTTACGGCGTTTTAATCACTCTGCACTACGCCATACAAGCCTACATTTTGCTTGTGTTTGTTGCCTGCGTGCTTAGCTTCATACGCCCAAATCCGTTTAACAAATTTGTCCAAGCGATCTACAAGCTTACAACCCCGGCTTTCAAACTCGTGCGCAGGTATATCCCAACCACGCTTGGCGGGTTTGATTTCGCCCCGCTTGTGATTTTAATCGGCCTTAGCGTGATTGATAATGCGATAATTTATGCCTTACAAAGGAGTGTTTTTTGAAAATTTTATTTAAATTTAGCCTAGCGGTGGCACTCTGCGCGAGTTTTGCCGTAGCAAATGTCAAAAGCTACGAAGAGATAAAAAACGAGCCAAAATCTTTGGCGAAAGATTATTACATTTACCGCCTAGCCACCGAGACCAAATACGACAAAAACGAGCTAAAAGCCCTTAGAAAGGCTGGAATTTACCGATATCGTGGCAAAATAAAAAAGGAACTTGATAAAATTTTAGGCGCGTTTAAAGCTCTGCCAAAGCCAGATAAGTGCGCAGGTGTAACGAGTGCGAATATACTAGACGCGAATTTAACCTGCCAAAAAGCAAGAAGTTATCCAGCGTTTGTGGCAAAGCTAAGCCCCAAAACTCGCTCGGCATTAATTAGCAAATTTGAAAATAGCGGAAATTTGGGCGCGATGAGTGCAATAAATTTGCTAAAAGGCTTTAATTCAGGCTCGCCGGCGCAGTATTTTAAAGAGAGTGGTCATGCGCAAAATTATTTTGCATATTATCAATTCAAGGGCGATGAGAGCTTGCTAAACATAAACGCAAGCCCCGCTTTTATCACAGATATGGCGCAACTCTCTGGCTTTAAAAGTGTGCTTGAAGACGCCGTAATCAAGCGCAAATATCCAAATTTGCGCCAATCTATGCTAGGAATTGATCCGCAAAAAGTGGATAAAGAAATCGCGTTTTTGCTCGGCGTAAATGCTCTAACTTATGGCGATGAGGCGCAGGCTTTGGCGTATTTTGGGCGCGCAGCAGCTACGATAGAGAGCGTGCATAACTCGCACAATGCGAAATTTTGGGTCTATTTGCTAAGCAAAGATGAAAATATCTTGCGCGAGCTTGCCAAAAGCAACTATTATAGCCTCTATTCGCTCTACGCAAAGGAAATTTTAGGCGATAAAAGCCTAAATATCATAAATCCAACCCCAGCGCGCGATAAAATTTCAAACTATGATATCAAAAACCCATTTAACTGGGTTCGCACCAAGGCCAAAGCCGATAAAATGGGCAAAGCGGAGCTTTTGGAGTTTGCGAAGAAATTCGACACCAAAGAGAGCCTTGGCGAGTGGGCATATATAATGAATAAGGCTAATGGCGGGCGCGACAACTATTATCTAACGCCATTTATGGAGCATATCGGCACTACTGATTTGCACCGCCAAGCGCTGATTTTAGCCCTTGGCCGCCAAGAATCACGCTTTATCCCAAGTGCCGTTTCGACCTCGTATGCGCTTGGTATGATGCAGTTTATGCCATTTGTAGCGAACGATATCGCCAAAAAGCAGGTTAGTATCGAGGGCTGGGATCAAGATATGATGTTTGATCCAAAAATCGCCTACAAATTCGCCAATATTCATATCGACACACTCGAAACCAAGCTACTTAGCCCCGTTTTTATCGCATACGCATACAATGGCGGACTAGGATTTACGAGCAAACTTCTAAAACGCGCAGATTTGTTTAAGAGGGGAAAATACGAGCCGTTTTTGTCAATGGAGCTAGTAACTTTTGCTGAGAGCAGGGATTATGGCAAGAAGGTTTTGGCAAATTATGTGATTTATTCGCATATTTTAAACCCAAATTCAAAGGTAAGCGTGCGCGAGGAGCTAGATAAGCTCTTAATCCCAAGCAAGAGTGATAAAATCCGCTAAATTTATTGCCATTGAAAGAAACGGCGTAAGCCGTTTCAAGGCAATCTACGAGTATAAAATTTAAAGCGTGTAAATTTGCTGTCATTGCGAGCAAAAGCAAAGCGTCAAGACGCTTTGCCGAAGCAATCTAGTAAAATTTAAATTCAAAATTTAATCCAAATTTAGCATTGAACGATTTTTAAATTTTAATTTCACTCAAACGCAGAGTTTAAATTTAGGCTTGGGATTATTTGTAAATTTTGCGGTGCGACAAAGCTTTGTTTGCGGTATTTCTCCAAACCTGCGCGCGCTATCATCGCAGCATTATCCGAGCAAAATTTCAGTGGCGCAAATAAAAGTTCGCACTCGTGCGCGTCGCATAAATTTGCCAAATTTTGCCTCAAATGCGTATTCGCACTAGCCCCGCCCACGACGCCAAAACGCCTAAATTTGCGCTCATCAAAGACCCGCGAGAGTTTATCCATGATATGCTCGCAAGCACTTTTTTGAAAGGCGTAGGCGATATCGCACTTATCTTGCCCCGCTAGTTCGCCATTTTGCGATAGTTTTTCGATTTGCACACGAACGGCATTTTTAAGCCCTGAGAAGCTGTATTGTAGGCGTTTATCGCCTTTTAAAGGCACTGGAAAGCTAAATTTTGGTTTGCCATTTTTGGCTAAATTCTCGATTATCGCGCCGCCTGGATAGCCAAGTCCTAGCATTTTGGCGCATTTGTCAAAACTCTCGCCAAAGCTATCATCGCTAGTGCTTGCAAGCACGCTGATTGCGCCTCTGGCGTCAATATCAAGAATCATCGTGTGCCCGCCACTTACTAGCAAAACCCCAAGCGGAAATTCCGCTTCTTTGTCCAAAAATAGCGAATAAATATGCCCGATTAGGTGATTTACGCCAATTAGTGGCAAATTTAGCGCAAGGCTAAGAGTTTTTGCCATATTCACGCCCCCTATCAAACTCACGCTAAGTCCTGGCGCGTGCGTTACGGCGACGGCTTTAAGAGAGCCAAAAAATGGCTTCGCGCGCTCTAAAATGCGAGGCAGTGCTTCTGTGTGAAGACGCGCAGCTAGTTCTGGCACGACACCGCCGTATTTGGAGTGTTCGAGTTCTTGGGAGATTTTTTCGTAAAATTCTAATGCGAAATTCGAGCTGTTTAGCACAGCAATCGAGCTGTCATCACAGCTACTTTCAATGGCTAAAATCATTATTTTCCTTTAAATTTTTTCTAAATTTAGCATTTTTGGGCTAAGTTTTGGGTAAAAATAAAACAGACTAATTAAATCTTTAAAATTTTAATAATTTTTACCATTTATAAATAAATTTTGATTATAATCAAAGGTTGTAAAATTTAACACAAAGGAAAAAAATGATAAATGTTTATGATGTAGTTGTCATCGGTGGCGGTCCTTGCGGAATCGCGGCCGTGGTCGAGGCCAAAAGAAAAGGCGTAGCCAAGGTGCTTTTGCTAGAAAAAGGCGATAATCACTCTCAAACAATCAGACAATTTTACAAAGACAAAAAACGCGTAGATAAAGAATACAAGGGCATGGATAGCGAAACAAAGGGCACGATTAGCTTCGAGACTGGCACGAAAGAGAGCGTGCTGGATTATTTCGATAGCTTGCTAGATCACGGCGATATCGATATTTACTTCAATAGCGAGGTCGAAAAGGTCGAAAAAAAGGACGATGGGCTATTTTGCATAACCACAGCCTCAGCTGGATTTGTAGCGCGCAATGTCATCATCTCAATCGGCCGTATGGGCAAACCAAACAAACCAAGCTACAAAATCCCGCCATCAATCACACAAAGGGTAAATTTCAACCTCGATAAATGTAGCGTCAATGAAAAAGTCCTAGTCGTGGGCGGTGGCAACTCAGCCGCCGAATACGCGCTCTCGCTATGCAAAACGAACACCGTTACCCTATGCTACCGCAAAGAGAGCTTTACAAGGCTAAATGAAATTAACGAAGAAGATATCAAAAAAGAGGCCAGAAACGGCGACATTATCTTGCGCCTTGGGCTTGATATCGAAGCGCTAGAAAACGAAAGTGGCAAGGTGCTAGTGAAATTCACAAACGGCATGGAGTTAGTTTATGATCGCATAATCTATGCAATCGGTGGCACGAGCCCTGTGGATTTCCTTAAAAAATGTGGCGTAGAATTCGACGAAAACGGCGTGCCAAGCGTCGATGAGAGGTGCGAAACAGCCACAAAAGGGCTTTTTGTGGGTGGAGATTTGATTACCAGAAACGGCGGTTCGATCGTCGTAGCCTTTAACCATGCTCACACAATCGTAGAAAATCTGCATTTATGAGACTTTTCCAGCTAAAAAGTGGGTATCGCTACACTAGCGATACCATTTTTTTATGGAATTTTATCTGCGAAAACTGGCTTAACTCTCGCGCCACAAATTCTCTTAAAATTTTAGATGTTGGGGCAGGGTGTGGGATTTTGGGGCTGATGTTGAAGCGGGATTTTCCAAATTTAGATTTAAGCTTGCTTGAAATCCAAGAGCAAAATTTAGAAATTTTGCGTAAAAATTGCGAGCAAAATTCATTGCAGCCTCAAATTTTACACGAAAATTTCGCAAATTTTAAAAGCGAGCAAAGATTTGATTTAATCGTTTCAAATCCGCCATTTTACAGGGAAAAAATCCTAACTAGCCAAAATTCGCACATCGCGCTAAGCAAAAGCGCCACAAGCCTAAGCCTTAGCGATTTTGTGCGTGTTAGCAACACTCATTTAAAGCCAAAAGGTGCGTTGATTTTTTGCTACGAGGCGGGCAAAATCTCGCAAATTTGCGAAATTTTACAAAGCTATAAGCTAAATTTGACCAAACTTGCTTTCATCTATCCTAACGAAAACAAGCCCGCCAAACTCGCACTTTTTTTGGCGCAAAAAAGTTCGCGCTCACTTTGTGAAATTTGTGCGCCGATTTATACATTTCTTAATGGTGAAAAAAGTAAAATAACGGCTAAAATTTATGAAAAAGCTGGTTTAGAAAGTGTCGATATTGAGTGAGTTTGACTATACCTTCGATAGTAGCGCCTGCGAAAGCTGCGGTGGCAAGTGTTGCACGGGCGAGAGCGGATATATTTGGATAAATGACGCAGAAATCGAGAAACTCAGCGAATTTATGGGGATAGATAAGGCAAATTTTATCCGCGTATTTTTAGAGCGCGTTGGGAATAAATTTAGCATAAAAGAAAAACCATATCTTGACGGTATGGCGTGTGTGTTTTTCGACGAAAAGCACCGAAACTGCGGGATTTATGAATACAGACCAAATCAATGTAGAACCTTTCCATTTTGGGAATATTTCAAAGAGCATAAAGATGAATTGGAGAAAGAATGTATTGGGGTAAAATTTTAACCGCTTTTTTGGCTTTTGGTGCCATAAATTTGGGCGCTAGTGAAACCAAAAGCGATGCGATAAAAGATATGAATAAAAGCTCGGTTATCACAAATACTGCGCCGGTATCCGAGCAAAACGCTAGCGAAAATGTAGCGCAAAAGGCCACCACACCGCAAAAGCTAAAAGAGGCGATGAAAGCTTACGATGAGGCTGAGCTAAATTTCGATTTGCTAACTGCGCTAGAACTAGCCAATAAAGACCCGCAAAGCGCGATGAAGCTTTACGAAAAAGCCTTTTTAAAGACAAATTCGCAGGTGTATTTGCTAGAAGCCTTAAAGCTTGCGTTTTTCTTAAAAGATAGCAAAGCAACCGCGCGCTACCTAGCTTTGGGCGATAAAATTTTAGCCGATGATAGCGAGTATTTGCGCGTAAAAGTGGGGTATTATATGGGGCAGGGAGAGATACTTAAAGCCAACACTACCGCACTTCATTTAGCAAATTTAGAGGTAAATTCGAGAAATTATTCGATTTTGGGCGCGACATATTATGCAATGGATAATTTCGCCCTAGCCAAGCAGTATTTCGAAAAGGCCTATGAGCTGGAAAAATCAGAGGAAAATTTAATCCGCCTTAGCGATGTGCTTTTAAATAGGCTTGATAGTAGCGACGCTGCGGTGCGTATCATGGAGACGCATAGGCGAATTTACGGGTGCGCTAGCGGTATGGTGTGCGAGGTTTTGGCTGATGTGTATCGTATGCAAAAAAAATACTTCGAGGTCGCCAAACTCGATGAGGCGCTGTATGAGAGCAAAAAAAATACAAAATTCCTAGACGATATGATTGGGATTTATTATTATATGAAGGAATTTGATAAAATCATCGAAATTTTGCAAAAATACGATTATAAAAAAGATCTCATAATGGACGCTTACGCCCAGAAAAAGGACTTCGCCACAGCTATGAGATTAGCGCGCGAGGAGTTTTCGAAAACCGAAAATTACGATTATTTGGCGAACGAGGCGATTTATCTGTATGAATCTTTTGGCGATAAAAAAACGCCAGATCAAATTAACGAAGTCGTGGCGAAATTTGAAAACATAGCTAGCAAGCTAAAAGATCCGGTGCATTTGAATTACTACGGATATATTTTAATCGATCATGATTTGGATATCAAAAAGGGCATTGATTATGTCGAGCGCGCCCTAAAAGACGAGCCAAATTCGGTTTATTACATAGACTCGCTAGCATGGGGGTTTTACAAACTTGGCGAGTGCGAAAAAGCCAAAGAGTGGATGGACAAGATAAAAGACGATGAGTTTTACACTAGCGACGAGGGCAAGGGGCATGTAAGCGCGATAGAAAAATGCGTGATAGACAAAAATATCCAAAAAATAGGCGAAATCGCAGGCGGAATAAAGGCGCAAAAATGATTTTAGATGAAATTTTAGAAAAAACGCGCGAGGATTTGGCTAGGCGCAAAGAAAAATTTAGCTTTGATATGCTTGGTCGCACTCTAAGTGCTAATCCCATGATACCGCGCGACGCGAAAAACGCGCTAAAAAGCACCCCGGATAATCCACTCCGCATAATCGCAGAGGTAAAAAAAGCAAGCCCTAGCAAGGGCATTATCAGAGAGGATTTCGATCCGCTTAAAATCGCTATGGAGTATGAAAAATCAGGCGCGAGTGCGTTTTCTATTTTGACTGAGCCACACTATTTTAAGGGCGATATTAGCTACATTTCGCAAATCAGGCGCTATACAAACACGCCGATTTTGCGCAAAGATTTTATAATCGATGAGTATCAAATCCTAGAAGCGCTCGTGTATGGGGCGGATTTTGTGCTATTAATCGCAAAGGCTTTGGAACAAAAAGAGCTTAAAAGACTTTTGGAATTTGCTAGGCATTTGGGGCTTGAAGCGCTCTTTGAAATTCATGATAAAGATGATTTAAAAAAGGCGATTTTCGCAGGGGCTGATATAATCGGCATAAATCACCGAAATTTGCAGACTTTCGAGGTTGATTTGAGTTTGTCGGCAAATTTAATCCCGCTTATCCCAAATGGCAAAATTATCGTCGCAGAAAGTGGGCTGGGCTCGCACGAACAGCTACTCGAATTAAGCGCGCGCGGGGTCGATGCGTTTTTAATCGGCGAGAGTTTTATGCGCCAAGATGATGTCGGCGCGGCACTTAGAGCAGTGAAATTTGGCGAAAAATAGGGGGAGAATATGGATTATATTTGCGCTCCGTGGAGAAGTGATTATTTTACCGAAAAACGCAGCGATTGCCCATTTTGCGCAGCCGCAAAGGCAAAAAAGGGAGAAAAGTGCGTAGGCGTGGTATTTCGCGCTAAATTTTGCTTCGGGCTTATGAATTTATATCCATACAATCCCGGGGCTTTTATGGTGATTCCTTACGAGCACACCGATAATATCGAGAATTTACCGCTAGAAGCGTGGTTAGAGATGAGCGAATATGTCCAAAAGGGCGTGCGAGTGCTAAAAGGCTGTCTTGGCGCAAAGGGGGTAAATATCGGTATGAATCTAGGCGTGGCAGCTGGGGCTGGGATAGCCGAGCATGTGCATTATCATCTAGTTCCGCGCTGGGAAAGGGATACGAATTTTATAACAACTATCGCAAATGTGCGCGTAAATGGCGTCAGCTTCGCTCCGCTTTATGAAAAGATAAAAGCTGGATTTGAAAATTTGAAGAAGGATTAAAAATGGTAAGTGTAGAACAAGCTATACAAGATATGAAAAATGGCAAGATGATTGTCATGGTCGATGATGTGGATCGCGAAAATGAGGGCGATTTGATTTTTCCTGCGACTTTTACGAGCGCAGAGAAGGTAAATTTCGCTATCACACACGCTCGTGGCGTGGTTTGCGTGGCACTGGACGAGGAAATCGCCAAAAGGCTAGATTTGCCCCTAATGGTCGATAAAAACACCTCTTCTCACGAGACGGCCTTTACTATCACAATCGACGCAAAAGACGCAACCACAGGCGTTAGCGCGTATGAGCGAAATATGACAATCGAGCTTATGGCGCGCCCAAACTCCACCCCAAGCGACTTCGTGCGCCCTGGCCACATAAATCCGCTCATCGCCAAAAAAGGCGGAGTGCTCGTGCGCACAGGTCACACTGAGGGCTCTGTGGATCTTTGCAAACTAGCCGGAATTTCACCAAGTGCGGTGATTTGCGAGATCGTAAATGAAGACGGCACGATGGCAAGGCGCGATGATTTGGAGAAATTCTGCGAAAAATTTGGCATAAATATGATTTCAATCGCCCAAATCGTCGAATATAGGCTAAAACACGAAACTTTGGTTAAATTTGGCGAATTTAGCGAGGGCAAAATTTGCGGTAAGCCTTGCAGAGTTTGCGAAATCACAGACCACGACGACAACGCTCACAAAGTCTTTATTTTCGGCGAAATTGGCGAAATTTGCAATGTAAAATTTCATAAAATTTCAACCGATTTAGAGTTTATGCAAGATGAAAATTACGATGATTTTATGCAAAATTTAGAAATTTTAAGCACGAGCGGTGGCGTGATTGTGGCGCTAAATTCGGCTTCGCACAAGGGCGATTTCAAAAGCTATGGTATCGGAGCGCAGATTTTAGCGCATTTGGGGATTAAAAAAATCAAAATTCTTTCAAATTCCAGCCCGAAAGAATACGCTGGACTTAGTGGATTTGGGATAGATATAGTTTGATAGCGCATATCGATTTAGACTGCTTTTTCGTATCTGTCGCAAGGCTGATAAATCCCGCTCTTAGCGGACTTCCTGTCGCAGTTATCGGCGGAAATAATGAGGAAATTTTCGCTAATAAAGACGAGGGCTTTGGGGCGAAATTTCACTTCGATGAGAGCGCGCAAAATTTTAAAATCCAAGCCCAAAAAGAGCAAAATTTGCAAAATTTCGGCGATGAGCAAAAAAGGCTAAAATCTTTGCAAAAAGGGGTGGTTTTAAGCGCTAGTTACGAGGCTAGAAAATTTGGCGTGCATTCAGCGCAACCCCTAAAAATGGCGCTTCTAGCCTGTCCAGAGCTAGTGCTGGACGCGGCAAAGCACGGCGTGTATGGCAAGATTTCAAACCAAATTCATAAATTTTTGCTAAATTTCACGCCAGAAATCGAAAAATTTAGCGTTGATGAGTTTTTTTTGGATTTGCGTGGCACGAAATACAACGAAAACGCGCGCGAGTTTGCGCTCTTTTTGCAAAGCGAAATCAAGGCGAAATTCGGGCTTCCTAGCAGTGTGGGGCTAAGTGAGGCGAAATTTATCGCCAAGCTCGCCACCGATTTAGCCAAGCCTTTTGGGGTGCGTGAAATACCAATCTCACGCCTTAAAACCGAGCTTAGAGATATCGAAATTTCAAAATTTCCAGGCGTGGGAAAATCTATGCAAAAAACGCTCGCAAAATACGGGATTAAAAGTATCGGCGACGCGTGGGGACATAGAGAAATTTTCGAAAAAATGGGCAAAAACGGCGAGCAAATTTTCGCTCAAATCAGTGGCGATACGAGCGAGCGGGTGCAGGTTAGCAGGGAGCGCAAAAGTATCGGTCTTGGGCGCAGTTTCGAGCCGTGCTTCGATAGGGACGAGATCAAAAGGCGCATTAAAATCCTCTCTCGCCACCTAGCTAGCGAGGTTTTAGAGGGTGGGCTAAATCCACTTACTTACGAGGTCAAAATCCGCTACAAATCGCGCGATGAGAGCTCTAAAAGGCTTAGTCAGCATAGGCCTTTTAGCCTAGATTTGCTCGATGAGACGGCGCTTTTGCTTTTTGAAGCTATTGATGTGCATAGGGGCGATGCGATAATTCATGTGTCGCTAAATTTGTCAAATTTTGGCGCAAATAGCGCGGATTGTGCGACGCTGCTTTTCGATGAAATCGATAAAAAACGCCAAATTTTGGATAAATCAATGAATCAAATTTGGTCAAAATTTGGTGTAGAAAAAATTAAAAAAGCTAGTGAAATTTAAGGAGAAAACATGAAAGTAGGGGAACTTTATTCGGTTATGTGTATAATTTTCGCGACGAATTTTAAGGGCGCGATAAGCAAGGAAAATTTCGAAAAACTTGCTAGCAAATGGATTATAATCAACGAAAATCCAGAAAACAAAAAAGGCCAAGAGCTTTGGGCAGGGGTTAAAAATAGCGATTATGAGGCCATTTGCGCTGATTTTGAAAATCTCAAAGAGGCCTTTGATATGAGTTATTTCAAGCTAATAAGTGCGAGCGAAGTGAGCGTTTTTTACGAAAAATGTCGCTTCAAAAAGCCTTTTGCGGATTTGCCAGATACACACGCTGCAAACATGCTAGGGCTGTTGGCGATGATTTTCAAGCAAGATACAAACGAAAAATCGCACAATATTTTGGGCGAGTATTTGACGAATTTTATCATGCCAAGCCTGCGCGGGCTAGCTGGACATTTGCAAATCAATGCTAAAAGCGATTATTACAAGGCGTTTGGGTATTTTTTGGCGGATTTTTGCGTGGTTGTGAAAAATAGCTTGGGGCTTAAAATTTAGCCAAATTTACAAATTTAATTAGGGGCGAGAGTTGGAGTTTTGGAACCACATTTACGAAAAATTTGACCCAGTTGCGTTTAGCGTCGCCGGTTTTAGCGTGCATTGGTATGGCATAATGTATGTTTTGGCCCTGCTAATTGCACTCTTTATGGCCAAATGGATTGCTAAGCGTGACGGGCTGAAATTTAGCAGTGCGGTGCTGGATAATTATTTCATCTGGGTCGAAATCGGCGTGATTTTGGGCGCTAGGCTCGGATATATCGCTATTTATTCAGGCGAGGCGCTGTGGTATTTCACTCACCCGTGGCAAATTTTCAACCCCTTTTATAACGGCGAATTTATCGGAATTCGCGGTATGAGCTACCATGGGGCGGTGGTTGGATTTATCATCGCCACAATAGCGTTTTGCCGTCGCCACGCCCAAAACAAGTGGGCACTGCTCGATCTTGTTGCGCTTAGCGTGCCGCTTGGGTATTTTTTCGGGCGGATTGGGAATTTTTTAAACCAAGAGCTAATCGGGCGCGCAACCGATGTGAGCTGGGGGATTTTTGTAGATGGCGTGCTTCGCCACCCTAGCCAAATTTACGAGGGTTTGCTCGAAGGAATTTTGATTTTTGTGATTTTATTTTTTAGCAGGAAATTTAAGAAATTCGACGGCGAACTGATTTGCAACTACGCTATTTTATACACATTTATGCGCTTTGTGAGCGAATTTTTCAGAGAACCAGACGCTGGGATTGGGTTTGTAATCGCTGGGTTTTCAATGGGGCAAATTTTATCGCTCGTTATGTTTTTGGCGGGTGTTATATTAAAAATTTCTTTGAAATTTCAACTAATAGGGCGTAATTAACTTTACTTAAAGTTAAAAAATACTATAATGTCCCGTTAAAGTTAAATTTACAAATTGTTAGTAATTTAACTAACTAATTTTCTATAAGGAGAGCTCATGAGCGAGCAAATCGAAGGCTTCTTAGGTATCCGCACGGATCGCACAAAAAGCCGTATGCCAGCGCGCCTAGACTTAATCCAAAGTATCAGTGGTGGAATTTTGGGTCTATTTATGTGGGTGCATATGATGTTTGTTTCTACTGTATTGTTCGGTGGAGACTTTTTTACCAAAGTTGTTGAATTCTTAGAATTAAGATTTTTGAGCGACAGCCCTTCTATGAGCTATATTACATCTTTCTTAGCTCTTGCTGTATTTATCATTTTCTTTATTCACGCTGCGCTAGGTATGAGAAAAATGCCAATCAATTTCCGCCAATGGCAATCATATCGTGCTCACATGAAACGCTTCAAACACGAAGATACTTCACTTTGGTGGGTTCAAGCAATCACTGGCTTTATTATGTTCTTCTTGGGTGCTGCACACCTTATTTTCATCATCACAAACTCTGATAAAATTTCAGGTGATATGTCAGGTGCTCGTGTAGTAAGCCATTTTATGTGGTTGTTCTACCTAGTATTGCTTTTCGCTGTTGAACTTCACGGTAGCATTGGTTTATACAGACTATGCGTTAAATGGGGTATTTTCGAAGGTCCTGATGCAAAAGAAAGTCGTAAAAAACTTAAAAAATTAAAATGGATTGTTTCAGCTTTCTTCTTAATTTTAGGTCTTTTATCTTTGGCTGCATTTATCAAAATCGGTGTAAATTTATAAAATAGGGAATTGAAATATGAATGTTAAATATTATGATGCATTAGTTATCGGTGGTGGGCTTGCAGGCCTACGCGCTGCGGTAGCTGCTGGCGAAAAAGGGCTTAGCACAGTAGTTTTAAGCCTTATTCCTGTTAAACGCTCGCACTCAGCAGCAGCACAAGGTGGTATGCAAGCAAGTCTTGGTAATTCTAAAATGAGTGAAGGCGATAATGAAGATGTGCATTTCGCTGATACCGTAAAAGGTAGCGACTGGGGTTGCGATCAAGATGTAGCTAGAATGTTTGCTCAAACAGCTCCAAAAGCTATTCGTGAGCTAGCTGCGTGGGGCGTTCCATGGACTCGTATCACAAAAGGTAAAAGAAGCGCGATTATCAACGCTCAAAAAACAACAATCGAAGAAAAAGAAGAAGTTCATGGTCTAATTCACAGCCGTGACTTCGGTGGAACAAAAAAATGGAGAACTTGCTACACAGCTGACGCTACTGGTCACACTATGCTTTTCGCTGTTGCAAACGAGGCATTAAAACACAATGTCGATATCCACGATAGAAAAGAAGCAATCGCTCTAATCCACGAAAACAACCGCTGTTATGGCGCGATTGTTCGCGATTTAGTAACTGGCGAGCTTACAGCTTATGTTGCAAAAGGCACACTAATCGCAACTGGTGGTTATGGTCGTGTATATCGCCACACAACAAACGCTGTTGTTTGTGAGGGAACTGGTGCTGCTATCGCACTAGAAACAGGCGTAGCTCAATTAGGAAATATGGAAGCAGTTCAATTCCACCCAACCCCAATCGTTCCAAGTGGTATCTTGCTAACTGAGGGTTGCCGTGGTGATGGTGGTATCTTGCGTGATGTCGATGGATATCGCTTTATGCCTGATTATGAACCAGAGAAAAAAGAACTAGCTAGCCGCGATGTTGTTTCACGCCGTATTATGGAGCACATCAGAAATGGTAAAGGCGTTCCTAGCCCTTATGGATACCATGTTTGGCTTGATATTTCTATCTTGGGTCGTGAGCATATCGAGAAAAACCTTCGCGATGTTCAAGAAATTTGCCAAATTTTCAATGGTATCGATCCTGCTGATACAGAGACTTACACAGATGAAAATGGTCGCAAAAGAGGTAAAGGTTGGGCTCCAATCCTTCCAATGCAACACTACTCAATGGGTGGAATCAAAACAAAAGCAACAGGCGAAAGCCCAACACTAGCAGGTCTATTCTCAGCTGGTGAGGCTGCATGCTGGGATATGCACGGATTCAACCGCTTGGGTGGAAACTCAGTTTCTGAGACAGTTGTCGCTGGTATGATTGTAGGTGATTACTTCGCAGATTTCTGCGCAAGCCACGAAATCGATATCAAAACAACTTCAATTGAAAAATTTGTAAATAAATCACAAGCTTATCTACAAAGCCTACTTGATAAAGATGGCAAATACAATGTATTTGAGATCAAAAACAAAATGAAAGATATCATGTGGGAACATGTTGCGATTTTCCGCACAGGCGAGGGCTTGGCAAAAGCTGTAAAAGAGCTAGAAGAGCTTTACAAAGAATCAACAAATGTTAAAATTTCAAACAAAGAGCTATTTGGAAACCCAGAGCTAGAAGAGGCTTATCGTGTTCCTATGATGCTTAAACTTGCACTTTGCGTTGCAAAAGGCGCACTAGATCGCACAGAGAGCCGTGGCGCTCACTACCGCGAAGACTTCACAAAACGCGATGACGCAAACTGGCTAAAACGCACACTAGCGACTTGGAAAGATGGCGATACATTGCCAACTCTAACTTACGAGCCACTAGATATTATGAAAATGGAAATCCCACCAGCGTTCCGTGGTTATGGCGCTAAGGGTAACATTATCGAGCACCCAGATAGTGCTAAACGCCAAAAAGAAGTTGATGACATTAGAGCAAAAATGGAATCAGAGGGCAGAGGACGCTATGAAATCCAAGAAGCACTAATGCATTATGAGTTGCAACCAAAATATAAAGCACCAAATGAAAGAGCAGGTATAGGATATGAGTAGAAAAATCACAATTAAAGCGTTTAAATTTAATCCGCTAAGCAAGGTTTCTAAACCTCACTTTGCGACTTATGAGCTTGAAGAAACAGATGGTATGACACTATTTATCGCACTTAATGTCATCCGCGAAAAATTTGACCCAGAGCTAAGCTTCGACTTCGTATGTCGTGCTGGTATCTGTGGTAGCTGCGGTATGTTAGTCAATGGTAAGCCAGCGCTTGCTTGCCGCACACTAACAAAAGACTATCCAGAGGGCGTTATCGAGCTTATGCCACTTCCTGTATTCAAACTACTAAAAGATTTGAGCGTAGATACAGGTAACTGGATGAACGCGATGAGTAAGAGAGTCGAGAGCTGGATCCACACTGACCATGTAACTGACATCTCTAAATTAGAGAAAAAAGTCGAACCAGAAGTAGCACAAGAGGTTTTCGAGCTAGATCGTTGTATCGAGTGCGGTATCTGCGTGGCAGCATGCGGAACTGCGATTATGAGAGAGGATTTTATCGGTGCTGTTGGTATCAACCGCGTAGCTAGATTTAAAATCGACGCTCTTGATAACAGAACAGACGATGATTTCTACGAGTTAATCGGCGATGATGACGGTGTGTTTGGTTGTATGAGTTTGCTAGGTTGCGAAGACAACTGCCCTAAACACCTTCCATTACAATCTCGCATTGCTTATATGCGTAGAAAACTTGCCGCAAAAGGCAAATAATCCTATGACGCTTGCAAAATTTTTGCAGGCGTCTTTCTACTTTTATAAAATTTTGAAATTTTATTGCAAAACTTATCAAATTTCTAACCATTTCAACCCAAAAAAGGTAGTTTATGAATAATTTTATGAGTAAAATTTGGGGTTCAAAGAGGCTTTTTATCGATGAGAGTCTAACTCGCACTATGCCTAGCGATATTGCTGCGCTTATGCTATGCACAAATTCACAAAATTTTGAAAAATTTAAATCGTTGCAAAGTTTTAGAGAAATTTTAAGAGAGCTTGGCGAAGAGATTGGAATCTATGCGATTCAGTCGCTACAAATCGGCGCAATCAACGCGATTTGCAAGCTTAAAATTTCCAAATTAAGCGTTTTGATGATGGTTGAAAATTTAAGCAAAGAAGGAATTATTAGCAAAAGCGAGTATGATGAAATTTCAAAATTTTTGCTTCAACTTCAAAGCGATTTGAGCGAAAACGAAACCCCAAATTCGCCCGCAAATTTCGCATTTTACGGCAAATTAGAGAGTTTGGATATTATTAGCGATGAGCTAAAAGCACTTTTGAGCGCCAAAAGCGAAGATGAACTTGCAAATTTGGTTTCAGGCGCGGATACTGGCACGAGCGCAAATTTGGGCGAGTATTTGAATACTAGCGCGAGCGAAAATGCGAGCGAAAATTCAGATACAAACCCAGGCGCAGGTTTTCTCGTTTGCGCGAGCGAATTTGAAAATTCACTCTTTGAGCGCACAAACGCCGCCAAATTAAACGCCAAAGATGCAAATTTCACACTCTCTGTTACTGGCGTAATCAACGCTGGGAAATCCAGCATGCTAAATCGCCTTTTGGGATTTGATATTTTAGGGACTTCAAATATCCCTGAAACGGCGAATTTAACGCTTCTTAAAGGTAGCGATAAGCCTTATGCTAAGGTCAAATTCTACGATGATGAGGAGCTTGAAATTTTGGGTTTTGCGCAGGAATTTCACTCGAAATTTCAAAACCAAAGCGAAGCCATAATCGAGCCAGAAAAACTGCAAGAATTCACCTCTGCCAAGTATGAAATTTCAAAATTTATCAAATTTATCGAACTTGGTATAAAAAGCGATTTTCTAAGCGATAAAATCACCGTCGTCGATACCCCAGGGCTAGACGATAGCGTGGTTTTGCGCGAGGAGCTGACGAAAAACTTTATGTTTTCAAGCGACGCGATAATCCACCTAATGAACGCCTCTCAAAGCTCGACCAAAAAGGATATGAGCTTTATCGCAAGCACCCTAAAAAGCTCGAAAAACAACTCTCTCATTGTGGTTTTAACACATGCTGATTTGCTTAGCCAGACCGAGCTAATCGACGCGCTTAGATACGCGAGGGCTAGCATTTGCGAGGAGCTTGGGGCGTTTGGGTTCGATGAGGGGCTGATAGAAAATGTGAGCTATTTTTGCATAGACAGCCATAGCGGACGGGGCATTGGCGAGCTGAAATCTCACCTTTTCGAGCGATTTTTCGGCGAAAATTCAGCCAAAGCAGATGAAATTTTATCCTCATACAAAAAAGAGTTATCGCTGATTTGCGAGGCGTATTTGGCTGATTTGCAGGAGCAAAACGCCGATTTTAGCGCGAATAAAAGCGAGCTAGCTCAAAAATGCGAGAACATAAACGCCGAAATTAGCGCCCTAAATGCAAATTTAGCTAAGCTAAAAAACGATTTAACCGGCGCGATTAGCAAGCTTAGCTACGATGATAGCACGCTTTTTGCGCCGTTAAAATCAGCGATTTTGACGATTAAAGACAGGGTTTTAACCGACATAAATTACTCGAAAAAAAATAAAAAGCAGATTGATTTTTCTAGGCTAGAAGTCATCGCAAACTCTGGCGTCAAAGATGTCATCACGGACATTTTTCGCTCGTTTTCGCAAAAGATTTCGCGCGATATTTCTGATATCAAAGAGCTTTTGGGAAGCGATTTTAGCGAGGTAAATTCGCTTAAATTTGACACGAAAAAATATATGGACGAAAATTTCGCCCAGCCAAATTTCGCTAAATTTAACGAAAGCCTGCGTGAAATCGTGCGCAAAAACAGCGATTTTGGCGCATTATCAGCGAGTTTTGACGCGCTATTTAGCGAGTTTTTCGCTAAGCTAAATTTAAAATCTAGCTTCGAAAACATCGCCAAAACCTGCACGCAGGAATTTAAAGAAAATGTCCTAGCCCTTTTTGCTAGCAAAAAATCTAGCCTAGATTTGCGCCAAAGCGAGCTTGAAAGCGCGCTTAAAGCAGGCGATGAAAACGCCGAGCAAATCGCCAAAAACGCGCGATTGGTGCGAGAAAAAATAAATTTGGTAAATGGATTAATTAAAAGGATCGAGCAATGCTAAGGGAATTTATCAGCGAGTATAGGGCGAAATTTTTACCCAGCACGAAGCGGGGATTTTGGGGCGATATGAGCAGGGCTGTTAGCGAGCTAAAAGACCCGAGTCTGCACCCTAGCGCGCATTTAAGCAAGGTTTTAGATGAAATTTTGCTCGTCGAGTCTGAGCCTCTTAAAATCGCGGTTGTGGGGCAGTTTAGCAGTGGTAAATCGACATTTTTAAACACCTTGCTTTCTAGCGAAGTTTTGCCAACTGGCGTCGTGCCAGTTACTGCCAAGGCCACTCACATTAAATACGCCCCTTATGAAATGATGAGCGTAGCGTATAAAAACGGCTACACCCAAACCTTAGAAAGCTCGCAAATTTCGGACTTCGTCGATCAAAGGCGGGAGCTAAAAGATATCAAAAATATAAATATATTTTTGCCACACGAGCTTTTGAAAAAGATAAATTTCATCGATACCCCAGGGCTAAATTCACGCTCGAACGCCGATACTAGGGAGACATTGGAGATTTTCGACGAGGTTTTTGGCGTGCTTTGGATTTCACTCATCGACAACGCCGCTAGAAAGAGCGAAACAGCTCAAATTTCGCTTTTGCCAAAATTTTTAAGCAAAAACTCAATTGCGATTTTAAGCCAAAAAGATAGGCTAGGCACCGAAGAAATCGAGCGTGTGCATAATTACGCTAAAACGATTTTTGGCGCAAATTTCGCCTCTATCGTGCCAATCTCATCAAAGCTAGAAAAAGCTGGCGATAGCCAAAACAGCGGGTTTAGCGAGGTTAGAGAGTTTTTGGACGGGCTTGATAAAAACCGCATTAGCTTTGCCAAATCTAGGCTAAATTTCATACTTGCCGAGCTTAAAAACGAGCGGGCAGGGTATTTGGAAATACATAAAATTTTAGAAAACATTATCGCTTCAAACAAAGATAAAATCGCCGAATTTTGCGCCAGTGAGCGCGAAATTTATAAAGAGGAATTTAGCAAAATTTACGCCTCGATTAAAGAGACCTCGAAATTTATCGCTAAAACCATGCAAGAAGCCCTAAGCTCGAAGCAAAACGAGTATTTCATAAGCGCGACGCAGACGAAAAAGAGCTTTTTTGGCACGCAAACCTCGAAGGGATACGAAAAGGTAGCCTACGAGGCGCCGTATTTTAACACCGACGCCGCGCTTTCGAAGCTGATTTACAACGACGATAGGCTAAATGTGATTTTTCGCCGTTTCAAAAGCGAGCTAGTCAAAACGCAAAACGCCATGAGCGAGGCGATAGAGCGCATTTATGCGGGGTTTGAGAGGGAAATTTTGCTATTTAAAGGTAGGTTTGAAAACTACGAGCGCCAAAGCGATTTAGCCTCTATCATAGAGGCTTCAAATATCGCTAAAATCGCAAGCGAAGTCTATGGGTTGTTTTTAAAAGACGGCGAGAGGGCTGTTTTTCAAATCTGCCAAAAAATCGCGCTGTTTTTCGAGCAAATTATGATAAAAATCGCCTCAAACTATACAAACGCCGTAACCCTAAGCGCGAATTTCATCGCAAACAAAATCGCAAAATCAATCAGCGATTACGAGGAAGAACCAGGACTTTATCAGCTTTTTTATCCCTCTTATGAGGACTTTGAAAAGGCGGTTTTAGGGGGACTTCATTACTATGAGTTCGAAAATGACTTCGTAGGGTCTAGCTCGTTTGTGGATAAAATTTATTCAGATTTTAGCGCGCAGATTGCGCAAATTTTCGAGGAAAATTTAGCCAAAATCGCAGATTTTAAAGCCACGCAAGAAAATGCGCTTACGATTTTTAGCGCACTTGAAAATTTGCAAAGCCAAAATTAGTCTAAATTTCTAAATTTAGACTAATTTCGCAAACTCACTTCCTAGTTTTTCTCGCCAATTATCGGCGATTTTTTCGCCCTCTTTGGCGTATTTTAAAATCACGCCCTCGCATTTTTGCAAAAATTTAAAGAGCTTTTCCTCCCAAATTTCGGGGCTTTGGTTGCTTTTGTGCATGGTTTGGATAAAGACTAATTCCTTGCTAAGATTTGCGATTTCATCGAGTGCTTCGTCCCTTTGGCTCTCATCTTTTAGCTCTAAATTTTGCAAAGCTAAAATTTCGCCATCAAGTATGTCGCAAAAGCTCAGATATTTGGCGTTATTTGGCACTTCCTCTATCATATCAGCGCGCGAGGCTGCGCGCATTACCTGCGAATAAACGATAAAACCTACTATCAAAAAAACCGCCAAAATCAGCGTTATATTAACCATTTTTCCTCCTTTTTAAGCTATCAAATCCCACTATCGCAAGCCCTAGCCAAATGAGCGAAAAGCTGAAAATTTTGTAAAAACTAAGCTCCTCGCCGTATAAAAACACAGCGATTAACATGCTCATCGAGGGGCTAAGATACTGCATAAATCCGATTGTAGAAAGCGGCAGATACGCAGTCGAAATCGCAAAAGTAATTAGTGGTAAAACCGTGATAACTCCGCTAAATGCGAGCAGTGCGCCAGTGCTGTGCGCCCCAAATGCGCTAGTGCCTGAATATGCGCAAAACCCCAAATACGCGCACGCAAGCGGGAGCATGAGCGTGGTCTCGCAAAACAGCCCCTCGAAGCTAGGCACGGCGATTTTTTTGCGAATTAATCCGTAAAATGCAAAACTTGTCGGCAAAATCAGCGACACAAACGGCAGTCTGCCAAGTGCGTAAATTTGCACGCAGATTGCCAAAAACGCCAAAAATAGCGAAACCTTCCCTGCTAGGCTTAGCCGTTCTTTTAGAAAAATTGCGCCCAAAAGCACCGATAATAGGGGGTTTATGAAATACCCTAGGCTCGTGGATAAAATATCGCCCAAATTTACCGCCCAGATAAAAATGCCCCAATTTATGCTAATCAAACAGCCTGTGCAAAGAAGTGCTAATGCCTTTTTGCGATCTGATAACAAAAGCGAGATATTTTTTAGCTTTTTTGTAAAAAACAAAAATAAAAAAAGCAAAACAAACGACCAAAAAATTCTGTGTGCTAAAATTTGTGTGGCATCTACATCTTGGATAAATTTGAAATAAATCGGAAAAACGCCCCACATAAAAAAGGTCAAAAACGCGATTATTAGCCCTTTTGTGCGGTCGTCTTTCATAAAATTCCTTAAATTTGTGATTGATTTAAAAGGCTTGCATTTTAAAATTTAATTGATTAATAACTGCTTATTTTTGGCGTGAAATTTAGGAGTAAATTTATATTTTTGAAATGAAATTTAGTCATATTTAGGTATAATGGCAAAATTTTTAAAACCAAAAAAGGAGAATTTATGAGTTGGGATAGATCGTCTTGGAAAAATTTCAATATCTTACAGCAGCCCACATACCCTGATATGGGCGCAGTCGAGGCCGTCAAAGAAAGGCTCTATAACTTCCCGCCACTAGTTTTTGCTGGCGAGGTCAGATCTTTAAAAAGCGATCTTGCCAGAGCCACAAGGGGCGAGGCGTTTTTACTTCAAGGTGGGGATTGCGCTGAGAGTTTTGCGAATTTTAGCGCAAACAATATCCGCGATATGTTTAAGGTAATGCTTCAAATGGCGATTGTAATGACCTTCGCCGCTGGCAAGCCTATCGTAAAGGTCGGACGCCTAGCAGGTCAGTTTGCCAAACCTCGCAGTAGCGATTACGAAGAGGTCGGCGGTGTGAGGCTTCCTAGCTATCGTGGCGATATCATAAATGGCTTCGAGTTTAACGAGGCTGCGCGCGTGCCAAATCCAGAGCGTATGGTCGAGGCATATCACCAAAGTGCGGCTACGATGAACCTTTTGCGTGCGTTTTCACGCGGTGGTCTAGCGAATCTGCACGAGGTGCATAAGTGGAATTTGGGCTTTTTGAAAAGGGCTGAGTTGCAGGCGAAATTCAACGCCCTAAGCGATTCTATCTCAAATGCGCTGAAATTTATGGACGCATGCGGAATAAATACACAAAGCGCACCAATGCTAAATGAGACGAAATTTTACACTTCGCACGAGGCGCTTTTGCTAAATTACGAAGAGTGCCTTACACGCATAGACAGCACGAGCGGGGACTGGTATGATTGCTCGGCGCACATGGTTTGGATAGGCGAGCGCACTAGGGGAGTTGATGATGCGCATGTGCATTTTATGAGCGGTATTAAAAACCCTATCGGCGTAAAAATCGGACCAAACGCTAGTGCGCAGGATATTTTGCGCTTAGCAGACGCGCTAAATCCAGAAAACGAGGCTGGCAGGCTAAATATCATTATCCGTATGGGCGCGGATAAAATCGGCGATAGGCTACCAAAAATACTGCGCGAGCTAAAAAGCGAGGGCAGGGAAATTTTATACAGTATCGATCCTATGCACGGAAACACCGTCAAAGCGGGCAATTACAAAACGCGCGAGTTCGATATGATTTTAAAAGAGGTTCAAAGCTTCTTTGAAATCCACAAGGCCGAGGGCACGAAAGCTGGCGGAATCCACCTAGAAATGACAGGCCAAGATGTCACAGAATGCACAGGCGGGGCGTTTAATGTAACCGAAGAGACGCTAAAAGAGCGCTACGAAACCCAGTGCGATCCGCGCCTAAACGCTGATCAAGCGCTCGAACTTGCCTTTGTAATCGCTGATAATTTAAAGGCAGTGGATTAAAATTTTAAAATTTAATTTTGCCTATAAGCCAAATTTGCCATTTTTGGTGAATTTGGCTTTTTTAATGGTTAAATTTTATGTTTATTAAAATTGTATATTTTTAAAAATTCTACCCAGTGATTCCAAATTTAGCGCATATTTAATCACTAGGTTTATAAGTAGTAATTAAGTTTTATTTTGTCATTATTTCGTATCCAATTATCAAGGAGGATACGATATGGATAAATCAAGACGAAATTTTCTCAAAGGTAGCGCAGGAATCGGCACATTAGCTGCTTTTAAGCTCCAAGCAGGCGCAAATACGGCTGATTTGCTCGGCAAAGAGAGCAAAAAGGTCGCAAGTGTGTGCGAAATGTGCTCTTCGCGCTGTCCGATTGAGGTTAGAGTAGAAGACGGCAAAGGGGTTTTCATCCAAGGAAATCCAAAATTTGGCAACAAAACCTCAGTTTGTGCCAGAGGTGGCGCAGGTGTAAATCAACTCTACGATGATCAAAGGCTCGTAAAACCGCTAATCCGCGTGGGCGCGCGTGGAGAGGGCAAATGGAAGGAAGTAAGCTGGGAAGAGGCGTTTAAATTTGCCGCTGATAAACTCGCTGAAATTTCCGAAAAATACGGCCCGCAGAGTGTCGTTTTTACCTCCAAAGCTAGCGAAAATCACAACCAAATGATAAATTTCGCCTGTGCCTATGGTAGCCCAAATATCTACTCGCACTGGTCGTGCTGTCCTGTGGCGTATCGTATCGCGCTTCCGCATACTTTCGGCTCTGATATGCAAAGGGATTATGGCGATGCCAAATATATCGTAAATTTCGGCCACAATCTTTTCGAGGGAATTGATATTTCAAAAACCAAAAAGCTAGCCAAAACAGCCGCGAAAAAAGACGCAAAACTGCTAGTTTTAGAACCGCGTTTTAGCGTGATTGCAGCCAAAGCCGATGAGTGGCTTCCTGTAAAACCTGGCACCGATTTGGCGTTTGTAATGGCGCTAATTCATGTTTGGATTAGGGACGGAAAATACGACAAAGAATTTGTCGAAAAATTTACCACTGGAATCGAGCAAGTCATCGAAGCGACCAAAGAAACCACGCCAAAATGGCAAGAGAGCATCACTGGCATAAAAGCAGCTGATGTCGAGCGAATCGCAGATGAAATTTGGGCCGCTGCGCCAAAAGTCATTATCGACTGGGGTCATAAAACCACCACTACAAGGGCAGAGTATCAGCGCACAAGGGCCATAGCAATAGCAAATGCGCTAATGGGAAATGTTGAGAAAAAAGGCGGAATTTATTATAGTAAAGATTCGAAAGTTTTCAACAAACTTTGCAAAGAAGATCTATTTCCGACTATCGCCGATCCTGATAAAAATTTTAAAATTCCAAAAACGGCTAGGATTGACGGATGCGGGGAAGAGGGAAGTCCAAATTTCTTTATGCCACGCAAACACGGCGTTTTAATGGAAATTCCAAAGGCGATACTAAGCGAAAAACCATACCCCGTCAAAGGCTGGGTAAGCACGAGATTTAATCATTTAATCAATGTCGCCGATACAAACACAACGCTAAAAGCAATCGAAAAGCTCGATTTTATCATGGTTACGGACATTTATATGAGCGATTTCGCAAATTTAGCCGATGTGGTTTTCCCAGAGGCTAGTTATTTAGAGCGCGATGAGAGTATCCAAAACAAAGGTGGCACCGCACCTGGATTTGTCATGCGAAATAAGGTTGTCGAGCCAATCGGCGGGACAAAAAGCGCGTATGAAATTTTTAGAGAGTTAGCCAGAGTTATGAAAATCGACGAGCTTTATACTTGGAAGGATATAAATGAATTTCGTATGCAACAAGCTAAGGGAGATGCTGAGTTAATCGCAAATTTGATGAAAGACGGATATGTAACTTGGAAAGTGCCAAAAGTGTATTATTTGGAAAAAGAAAATGTAGCGAAATTTGTAGAAAAATACCCTGTCGCGGCTGAATTTGTAGATGAAAATGGACAAATGAGCTCGCAGATGAAATGCAAAACTCCAAGCGGAAAAATTGAGCTTTTTAGCGAACAAGTTGAAAAAGTTTTCCCAGGGGAAGGCTGTATCAATGCAAACGATATGGATGTCTATAACGGCCACAAATACTGTCTCACAAGCGGTAAAATCGCCACTCACACAAACGGCCACACACAAAATGTCAAAATTTTAAACGAAATGACAAAGGAATCGCCGCTTTGGATTAGCCCAAATACGGCTAAGGCCGAGGGGCTAAAAACAGGCGATTTGGTGCTAGTCAAAAACGAATTTGGCGAACAAAAGGTCAAAGTTTTCGTAACCGAGGGTATTAGAGATGATACGCTTTTTGTATATCACGGCTTTGGACATGCCAGAAGCGGTATGAAGAGGGCAGAGGGTCTAGGAATGAACGATAGCGTGCTTCTTGATCCCAAAGCAGGGGCGGTTTGCGCGACAATGGTTACAAATATCGGCGTTGATATAGTTAAAATTTAAGGGTGTGAAATGAAAAAATTTGTAATGGTTCATGATGAAAATTTATGTATAGGCTGCCAAGGTTGCGTGGTAGCGTGCAAGAACGAAAACGGCGTAGGCGAGGGCGTTAGCAGGCTCGAAATTTACGGCGTTAGTAGCGGTGTTTTTCCAAATTTGAAACTTGATATAAAAAGACAAAGTTGCGTAATGTGCGAAGAAAGCCCGTGTGTGAGCGTTTGCCCAACAAATGCAAGTTTTAAAACCGCTGATGGCGTGGTGATGATAGATGAGAGAGAGTGCATAGGGTGCAAATACTGCATTTTGGCCTGTCCTTACGAGGCAAGATATGTCAATCCAGCCACAGGCAAAGTGGATAAATGCACATTTTGCTATGATAGCCGCGTAGTAAAGGGCGAAAATCCAGCCTGTGTGAGCGTATGCCCGACAGATGCGCTAATCTTTGGCGATGCGAACGATGAAAACTCAGCCGTGGCTAAAATTTTAGCCTCTGGCGTAAAATATCCAAAGGAAAATTTGGGCTTAAAACCGCGACTTGGCGTGATTGAGAACTACAAAGGATAGATTATGGAAAAGATAAAATTTATATTTTTGAGTTTGGTTTTGAACTCATTTGCGTGGGCTGAAAATTTCAGCGTAGGTTCGACCTCGCTGTGGGAAGAGTCGAAATTTAGCGCGCCTGATACATACGCTAGTGGATACGCGCCATTATTTGTAAATTTGCAAAGTGGGGCTAGCAAAATCGCCTTAATCGCGCTAGTTGCGCTAGTTGCTATTTTTGCTTTTCACTATTTTGTATTTGGATCAAAGAAATTTTCGCATAACGGAGAGAGAGTTTTAGCATTTAGTGGATTTGAGCGTTTGATACACTTCGTCGCTGCGATTTCGTGGGTAGTGCTCGTGCCAACTGGGCTAATAATGCTCTTTGGCAAAAGCTTTGGCGGAGGGCTCGCTGGGGTTTGCAAATGCCTGCACCAAATCGCCACAATCGGCTTTGGCGTAGCGATAATCCCGATGTTTTTAATGTGGGTAGTAAAAATGTTTCCAAGCGCGTATGACATAAAATGGCTAGCGATTTTGGGCGGATATTTAAGCAAGACCAAAAAGCCAGTCCCAGCTGGCAAATTTAACGCAGGGCAAAAAATGTGGTTTTGGGTCGCGATTTTAGGCGGAGGCGTGATGATAGCAAGTGGCGCGCTAATGTATTTTAGTGACTATTACGCGGCTTCTAGCACGCAAATTTTAGGCTTAAACGGCCTTGAAGCCTTGCGCCTTAGCGCGACGCTTCACACGATTTTGGGCATTGTTTGCGTGGTGTTTTTCATCGTGCATATTTATATGTCGGTTTTCGGTGTCAAAGGCTCGATTTCATCGATGATTGATGGATATAAATGCGAAGAAGAAATTTATTTGCTCCACAATTACTGGTATCAAAACCTCGTAAAACAGGGCAAAATGCAAAAATCTCAATTCGAGAGTCAATACAAAAATCTATAAATTTAATCCGAATTTGGCTTTGGCTAAATTCGGAAATTCTTTTAAAATTTCGAAATTTTGCGTGAAATTTGCGGGTAAAATTTAGCTTAAATTCGCTGTTGCGTTTGGTTTTTTCAGCCCTGCTGTGCGGGAAAACAGTATCAAATCCTCCGTGCTTTGCACGCTCCATGGAAGTGCGCTTATGGCGTGAGCGAAGATTTCCTTGCACGAAATAGCGTCGCTGTAAGCCCTGTGGTGGGTGTTTTCGATACCCAAAAGCTCTTTTAGTGCGCCGAGATTGTATTTAGGCGACTCTATCGTGCGACGCGCTAGCTCGACGGTGCAAATTTTGCGGTTTAGCAGCATGCCAAACCCGCATTTTTGCATACTTGCGTCGATAAAACCATAATCAAATTTGACATTATGCGCCACAAAAATCGCGTCGCCTAAAAATAGTCGAAACCACTCTAAAACGCTAGCTAGGCTTGGCGCGCCCACCAAATCGCGCGCGCTAATCCCGGTTAGTTCGGTGATACCCTCTGGCACAAAATTTGCATAAACGAAGCTCTCAAATCTATCCAAAACTCGTCCGCCTTGCACCTTTATCGCGCCGATTTCGATGATTTGACCGCTACTTAGCCCGCCACTAGTCTCGATATCCACAAAGCAAAAAATCTCGTCTTCTATATCGGTTTCGCGGGTTTTAAGCGTGATTTTGCCGTTATCTAGCTTGATGACATTTAGCCCCATAGCGCGCCACATGCTAAAATCTTTTGGCTCAAAAAGTTCCGCAATTAGCTCGATTTTTTGCGCTTTGGCGATAAAATCGTGGTAGTTTATGCTTTTTTGCGCCAAAAGTTCGATTAGGTTATCAAGCCCTTTTCTGCTGTCTTGGCTCATACTTTTAGGGCTTTGATAGCTTCGCTGTAATCGTTTGATGAAAATACGAAATTTCCAGCCACGACGATGTCTGCGCCTGCGCTATCTAGCTCGGCGACATTTAGTCCATTTACGCCACCATCGACTTCGATCATACATTTTGCGCCCCGTTTTTCGATCAAATTTCTAAGTTCTGAAATTTTGCGCAAGGCTGAGGGGATAAATTTTTGCCCGCCAAAGCCCGGATTTACGCTCATTAAAAGCACCATATCAACCTCGTCTATGATGTAATCAAGCGCGCTAATTGGTGTGTGTGGATTGAGTGTGATAGCGGGGCTGACGCCGTTTTTGCGGATATAATCTATCAAGCGCAAAGGGTGTTTTTCTTCCTCGATATGAAAGCTTAAAAATTTCGGTTTTAGTGGCAAAAACAAATCAGCGAAAAACGGCACATTTTGCACCATTAAATGAATATCAAGAGGCTTTGTGGAGGCCTTGGCTACGGCATTTACGACAAGTGGGCCGATTGTGAGATTTGGCACGAAGTGTCCGTCCATGACATCGACATGGATCAGATCTGCTCCCGCATCGCATACTGCGCGCACTTCCTCACTAAGCCTGCCAAAATCAGCTGATAAAATACTAGGGGCTACATACATATCAAATTTCCTTATCAAATTTATAAAACCCGCAATTTTACTAATTTTTCTCATAAATTTTGCTAAATTTAATACTTTGTATAATTTAAGCAAATTTTGAAATTTTTTAAGATATAATCGCCGTTTATTTTCAAATTATAAGGATTTATTATGGCAAGAAGATGCGCAATCACTGGCAAAGGTGCGATGGTAGGAAACAATGTAAGCCACGCAAACAACAGAACTAAGAAAAAATTCCAAGTCAATCTACGCACAGTTCGCGTTCAGCTAGAAGACGGCACTACAAGAAAAATCAAAGTAGCTGCTTCAACTTTAAGAACAATGAAAAAACAATCAAGATAACCTTAAAAAGAGGAATTTATGTCTATTTTAGGCAGAATAAAATTATTCCTCAACTGGTCCGGCTCTACTAAACCGGACATTAACCTTTATAGCGAAATTTACGACGAACTACGCCCATTTAGACTTCCACTAATTATCATTGTTTTAATGCAGTTAGTGGGGACTTTGGGCTATATATTCACCGCTGGATTTTCGCTAGTTGATGCAATTTATCAAGCAGGCATGACATTTACCACCGTCGGATTTACCGAGGTGGCGCCAATCCCGCCTGCTGGCAGACTTTTTACAATCGCATTTATTTTGATGGGCTTTGGGACATTTTCGTTTTGTCTGGGTGTCGTCGTCGAAGTTATCAAAAAAGGAACACTGCAAAATTTAATCAGGGAGCAAGCTATGATAAACAATATCGCAAGGCTCAAAAATCACTACATTATATGCTATAACAACTCGTATTGTGCGGAGTTGGCGAAAGAATTTCGTGCCAATCATATCCCATTTGTCGTCATTGATCCAAACCCAGATTTGGCAAAAAGCGCTGATGAAAATTTATACCCATACTACATAATCGGCGATCCGCACGAGCAAAAAACGCTTTTAAAAGCGCACCTTTCAAGCGCAAAATCCATAATCACGCTAAGTCCAAATTTAGCCGATAATATCGCTATTATCACGCTTGTTAGGCTTTATGAAAAAGAGCTAGGGCGTATTACGCCGTATTTTATCATGGCGAATTCTGACAGCGACAGCGACAGCGAACGCCTTAAAAAACTTGGCGCAAATTCTGTCGTATTGCCGTCCAAACTCGCCGCACAGCGCCTTTCTGCGATTAGCGTGCGCCCAGATATGGAAAATATCCTAGAACGCCTCGTTTATCAAAAAGACTCTCCGATTGATATCGAAGAAATTTTAGTCCCTGAGTTTTCGTGGATGAGGTTCAAACGCCTCAAAGAAACCCGCCTCAAAGAGATGACAAACGCAAATATCGTGGGCGTAAAGGAAGCGAACAATCGCTTTGTAGCTATGCCTGATGGGGATTATCTAATCGGCACTGGCGCGAAACTGCTAGTCATCGGCACAGCCGAGGGTATCAGGGATACCAAAAAGCTAATTAGAAGCAAATACAAACCGCAGGAGATGAAATATGTATAAAATCACCCCTTTGCAAAACGGCCTAGAAAATATCGATGGATTTTATTTTGGCGGGCTAAATTCGGGCTTTAAAAAGGTCGGAAATGATTTGGGATTTATCAGAGCCGACGAGCCGTTTGCTATAAGCGCGATTTTTACGAGTAATAAATTTGCCGCTGCGCCAATAGCGCATTTTAGGCGAATTTTAGAGAAAAACGGCGGGGAATTTCGCACAAATTTCATTTTGATAAATTCTAAAAACGCAAACGCAATGACTGGCGAAGCTGGTATTGGCGATATAGATGAAATTTTCTCTGAAATTTCAAAATTTACGCCCTTGGTAAATCCTGTGATGAGCTCAACCGGCGTCATTGGATATAGATTAAAAAAAGAAAAAATCATAGCTGCTGCGAAAAATTTCGACCTTATGGCGCGCGATTCTGAGGGCATAGCCACGGCTATTATGACGACAGATACGCTAAAAAAGGAGTTTGCTTACGAAGTAAGCTTAGATAGTGGCGAGAAATTTCACATAGCAGGCATTTGCAAGGGTGCGGGTATGATAAATCCGGCTTTGGCGACTATGCTTTGCTATATTTTAACCGACGCGAAAATCCCGCACTCTGATATGGGCGAGCTTTTAAGCGAGGCTGTGGAGGATAGCTTTAATAGGGTCAGTGTCGATGGCGATACTAGCACGAACGATACCGTCATGCTAGCGACCAGTGCGCGCGCTAGCTATGATAAAGAGGCATTTCGTGCCGCGCTGAAAAAAATCACGCTAGATCTTGCCTTAATGCTAGTGCGCGATGGCGAGGGTGCGAATAAGCTAGTGAAATTTAGGGTTTTTGGCGCGAAAAATGATAATGAAGCCAAAAAGGCTGCCAAGGCTTTGTCAAATTCTCCGCTTGTCAAAACAGCGATTTATGGCGAGGATCCGAACTGGGGGCGCATAGCCTCTACAATCGGTGCGTGCGGGATAGAGTGCGACGCCGAAAAACTCGTGATAAAATACGATGACGCGCTTGTGTATGATAGCGCGCACCGTGAGCTAGATGAGGAACGCGAAAGGCTAGCGCACGAAGTAATGCAAAAGGCCGAATTTGAAATTTCATGCGATTTAGGGCTTGGAGCGGGCGAATTTAGCGCGTATGGCTGTGATCTGAGCTATGAATATGTCAAAATAAACGCAGATTACAGGTCGTAAATTTAGCGAAATTTGCGCCTGTAAGGGTGGTTTATCGAAAAATATCTATGAAATCAAATAAATTTATACAATTTATTTTGGAAAATATTTATTACATTTTGTTTTCTGGGGTGCTGTTTTTTATATCGTTTAATATAGAAACTAATTTAAAAAACACCGAATATATCGAAGGAAAAGTAACATCTATCGGGGATATAGCGGTAAAAAATTTTAGAGATCAAGTTTTATCGCCTAGAAAATATTACAATGTCTGCATTAAAAATAACGCTGGGAATAGCTGTATTAAGGTCGTAGAGCCAAATTTAGGATTTGAGCCGATAGTTAGTTATTTGAGCAAAAATAATTATTTTTTTACATTTTGGGTAAAAAAGGAAAGTTTTGGCGATGTTTATAAAATTTACAAAGCGCTTGTTTATGAAGACGAGCAGAAAACAAAAATTCTAAAATTTTATAGTGGAAAAGACGCCCAAATCGTAAAATTTTCACAAAAAGAGCTTCGATTATACAAAAATTTTACCTTATTTTTGGCGATTGCGTTTTTGTGGTTTGTATTTAAAAGAAGAAAGTTAGTTCGAAATTGGTTATAAATTATTTTCGCCACGCTGCTTTTAAAATTTGAAGCAAGTATCGTAGGGTGGGCGTTTCGCTCGCCACAATGAGAAAACAGAACTAAAATTCAAAGCTCCTTAAAACCGCCAAAACCAAATTTTACCTAAATTTATTCGGATTTAAGCCGCCGATTCGTGTGCCTTTGGCTGTTTTGTTCGCGCCGGTTTCGTCTGTGTATGTGAAACTCGCATCGCGCATTGATTTCATCGTGGCTTGATTGTGCGCTAGTTCGCACGCATTTGACGCACCCGCACTCATACCATCTATGCGCACCCAAGCGCCTGTGTATTCGCTCACGCCGTAAGTTAGGGCGTAGCAAGGTTTGTTTTTGACTCTGATGTGCATTGACACGCTACCGCCGTTAGCTAGGCACGAGCCGTTGCCCGCGTGCGCGCCACCAGCGGCTGAGCTAAATGTGGCGACATTGCTCATAAAATTTGGATTGTTGCTAAGACAGCCGTTTGCGTTGTAGTAGTTTGTGATATCGCTAGTAAGGGTCTTTATATTTGTCATCAATCGCACGATTTCAGCATCGTCCCTGCTAGCGTTCATTCTAGGCAGAGCGATACTAGATAAAATTCCCAAAACAACGATAACAAAAACAAGTTCGATCATAGTAAAAGCGTTTTTCATAACCTGCTCCTAGCTAAATTTTGGGTGATTATACAAAAATTTGAAAAATAAAAAAAGAGTAGGGCGCGTTTGCGCCCATAAATTTAGATTTTTGGAATTCTGATTTTTTGACCTGGATAGATTAGGTTTGCGTCTTTGATGACCTCGCGATTGGCCTCGAAAATCACAGGGTATTTGTTAGCATCGCCGTAGAATTTCTTAGCGATTTTTGAAAGGTTGTCGCCTTTGACGATAGTGTAGTAGTTCTCTTCGCTATCTTCATTGACGCCTTCGATTTCTACGCTTGAAATTCCATTTACATTTCCTGCGATTAGAGCGGCTTTTTCAAGAGTTTCTTTGTCGGCGTTTCCGCTTACTTTAACGACATCGCCCTCGATTTTGACATCTAAGCCCTCGATTGGGGTAGAAGAGAGGTTTTTGGTAATCTCGTCTTTGACATTTTGCTCGTCGTTTCCGATACCAAGTAGCTTTTTACCAGCATTTGCAACAAATGAAAGTAATCCCATTTTTTCTCCTTTGATGAAAAATAAAATGTGATTTTAACGCAAGATAGTAAATATTTGAAAAAATGAAAATTTGTGATTATTGTCTGTGCGTATGCAAAAATGCGAAGCATTTCCGTAAAAATAAAACCAGCTAAATTTTAAAAAGCAACGCTTTTTAAAATTTAGCCACTTCTAAGGTTTTACAGGGGTGGGGGTTGGTAAGGGGGAGGGTAGCGTCTCCTAAAAAGCGCGCCCTCCCCCTTACAAAGAATTTCAAAATTTCGCCTAAAATTTAAAAAATCGTTCAATGCAAAATTTGGGTTGAATTTTGAATTTAAATTTTTCTGGATTGCTTCGAAAACTTCGTTTTCTCGCAATGACAGCAAATTTAGCGTAAAGAATTTTAAAGTCGTAGATTGCTTCGCTTTCTGCGAAAGCTCGCAATGACAGATTAAAGCAATTTAGTGTCAAATTTTAAATTTGACACTAAATTTGCAAATTTTACTTTTGGGTAGCGATATTGCCTTTTAGCTCTTCGAGTTTTGCGATACGGTCGCTTGTGCTAGGGTGCGTGCTAAAAAGCTGAGAGAAATTCGCCTTAATCCCGCTAAATGGGTTTATGATAAACATGTGCGCAGTCGATCCCGTCGCAGAGTGCATGCGGTAGTTTTTGGCGTAATTATCCAGCTTGGATAGAGCAGAAATCAGCCACTCAGGGTGCCCTGTAAGTGCGGCTGCACCGGCGTCTGCTTTGAATTCTCTGGTGCGCGAGATCGCCATTTGGATTACGCTAGCAGCTAGTGGCATTATCACTGCGCCGATAAGCAAGAAAACGCCGTTTGCGCCACCGCGATTTTGCGAGTTTGAGCCTGCAATCGCGCCAAATTTGGCGAAATTCGCTAGCATTGCGATTGCGCCTGCAAACATCGCTGCGACCGAGCCGATTAGGATATCGTAGTGATTAACATGGCTTAGCTCGTGAGCTAGCACGCCCTCGATTTCTTGCGGGCTCATTAGATTTAGCAGGCCTTGTGTAACGGCGACTGCGGCGTTGTTTGGGTTGCGACCTGTGGCGAAAGCGTTTGGAACTTGCTCGTTGATGATATAGATTTTTGGCATTGGTAAATTTGCCTTAGCGCAAAGGCGATCGATTATGTCGTATAACATAGGCTGACTCTCGGCCGTAACTGGCGTAGCGCGGTAGTGTTTCAAGACTAGTTTATCGCTGAAAAAATAGCTGAAAAAATTCATACCGCACGCCACGACAAACGCCATAATCATACCCTTTTGTCCGCCAATTAGGCTGCCGACGAACATAAAAAGTAGCACTAGCCCGCTCATTAGCAGGGCGGTTTTTATTTTTTCCATATATCCTCCTTGGATAAATTTTTCGCACTGATTTTTGTGTCTAAATTTTTGATTTTTCCGCCTAAATTTTTGGTTAGACCGATTAGACCTTGCGGATTGATATGTGGCAGGTGAAATTTGCGTCCGCCCGCAAAAAGCCCGCTTAAAAAGGATTTTGGGCGGTTTGCGATGGCTTCTTTGAAAACCACGGCGTCGATTCCAAGCTCGGCAAGCTGTTTTAGAGCGCGAGTGGAGCTGATAAACATCGCGATTTTGGCGTCAAAAAGATAGTCGTTGGCTAGCTTTTGCGCGAGTGGGGCGGTTTTTTTATTTACGATGATAAACCTCGCACCTGCGCCGTTTGCGAGCAAAATTTCGTTTAGGTTGTTTGTAATGACGCTGAAATTTTTCTCCGTGCTTTTGGCTAGCGAGATTAATTTAGGATCAAATTTAAAGAGCAAATTATCGTATCTGAAAACCTCGTCTGTGTGTTTGATAGCGTAAAACGGCTCGTAATCAACCAATTCATGCCCTAGAATAATCATTTTTTTTCCTTTATTTTTGCCAAGCAAGATTTGCAAATTTGGCGAGAATTATGCGAGATAAGCGCGCCTTGCTCGTAGTATGTCCCGCACTCATCGCAAGGCATTAGCGCTGTTGGCTCTTGTTCGCCCTTTGTGTCTGTGCTCTCGCCCTTTTTGGCGCGAAATTTCGGCACGATTAAAAAATAAATTAACGCAATAATTATCGCTAATGATAAAAGTTTTCCCATTTTTGGCCTCTTAAATTGGTTTTGAAATTTCACTTATTAAAAGATAATTTCTATTCTCTTCGTTAAAAACTTGCGTCTTTGCGCCTGCGAATTTTACCCTAAATTCGGTGATTTCATCATCTACGCTGCTACCTTTATAGAGCAAAAAGTGCGTATTGCTATCATAAAATCCATCACAAATTTCGACTAAATTTTTCGTTTTCATCACAGCTCTTGAAGTTATCAAATCAGCCCTAAATTTTAGCGAATTTTCGATTTTTTCTCTATGAATTTCGACATTTTTTAGCCCCAAATTTACCTTAGCGTAGGTCAAAAACGACGCTTTTTTGGCGATTGGCTCGTATAAATGCCATTTCGTGTGGTTTAAAACCATAGCCAAAAATATCGCCGGAAACCCAGCCCCGCTACCGATGTCAATGGCGATTTTAGGGTATTTTGGGATAAATTTCACCCCGCCAATACTATCGGCGATAATTTCGCTTAAATCATCGTAATTCGTAAGGCTGTGGATTGCGTTAAATTTACGCAGACACTCGCCAAATTTAGCGCACTTTTCGTCGAAATTTTCAGGCAAAATCAAATTCACAGCAAATGCCCCATTTTATCTTTTTTTGTTTTCAGATAATTCTCGCTAAATTCGTTAGCTTTAATGATAATCGGTATGCGCTCGACGATCTCCACACAATGTAAATTTGATAGCTTTTCAGGGTTGTTTGTGAGTAAATTTATCTTTTTGATTTCATAGTGTTTTAGGATAAAATCCACGATTTCGTAAGTTCGCTCATCTGCCTTGAAACCTAGCTGATGATTTGCCTCGATTGTATCAAATCCCTTATCTTGGAGCGCGTAGGCGTTGATTTTATTTAAAAGCCCGATATTTCGCCCCTCTTGGCGCAGGTATATCACCATACCGCCGTTTTTTTCTATGTATTTTAGGCTCTCTTCGAGTTGGTCACGGCAGTCGCATTTTAGGCTTCCGATTGCATCTCCTGTGAGGCACTCGGAGTGGATTCGCACATTTACGATTTCATTTAACGGCATTTTTGCGATTACTAAGTGTTCTTTTTCGTTTTCTTTGAAGGACTGCACCTTAAATTTACCGAAGCGTGAGGGCAAATTTGCAATCTGCGAAATTTGAATATTCATATAAAATTTACTCCATTTGTGATATTATAAATCGATGATTTTACCCAAAAAAGGAAAAACAATGTTTAAACGATTTAGAAGAGTGCGCATAAATCCCGTAGTAAGGGAGCTTGTGCGCGAAACTTCGTTAGAGATGAGAAATTTTATTTACCCGCTTTTTGTCGTTCCTGGAAAAGGTGTCAAAAACGAGATAAGCTCTATGCCAGGCGTATTTCAGCTGAGTTTGGACGAAATTTTAAAAGAGTGCGAAATTTTATCAAATTTGGGAATTAATAAAATTTTGCTTTTTGGAATTCCAGAAATCAAAGATAGCATTGGCTCTGACGCGCTTAGCGATGATGGCATAATCGCCACTGCGCTTCGCGCGATTAAGGATAAATTTCCAAAATTTATGGTGATTACGGATTTGTGCTTTTGCGAATACACTGACCACGGACACTGCGGGATACTAGATCATGTTCATCAAACCGTAAATAACGACGCCACGCTTGAAATTTCAGCCAAACAAGCCCTAATCCACGCCAAAAACGGCGCTGATATGATAGCTCCAAGCGGTATGATGGACGGCATAATCACCACTTTACGCTGCGCACTTGATAGCAATGGATTTGAAAATTTACCGATTATGGCGTATTCGACGAAATTTGCGAGCGGGTATTACGGGCCGTTTCGCGATGTAGCGGAGAGCGCGCCTAGCTTTGGCGATAGAAGCTCGTATCAAATGGATCCAGCAAACCGCCTAGAAGCGATAAATGAGAGTTTAGAGGACGAGGCGCAAGGCGCTGATATTTTAATGGTAAAACCAGCACTTGCGTATTTGGATATAATCCGTGATTTGCGCGAGCGCACTTTGCTTCCGATTTGTGCGTATAATGTCAGTGGCGAATACGCGCTTTTAAAAGGTGGAGCGAAGCTTGGATTGATCGATTATGAGCGGGTTTTAATGGAGACTATGATAAGCATAAAACGCGCAGGAGCAGATATGATAATCTCATATCACGCAAAAGAAATAGCTGAGCTTTTGCGTAAATTTAGCTAAATTTAGGAGTGAATATGCGACATTTTTTGACTTTTGAAGATTTTAGCAAAGATGAAATTTTTGAAATTTTGCGCCTTGCGGCTGAGATTAAAAAAGAAGCCAAAGCGAAGGATTACAAGCCGTATCTAAAAAACCAAACCCTAGCAATGATTTTTGAAAAAAGCTCGACTAGAACGCGCGTGAGCTTTGAGACTGGTATGTATCAGCTAGGCGGACAAGCGCTGTTTTTAAGCTCGAAAGATATTCAACTAGGTCGTGGCGAGCCTGTGAGGGATACTGCGCGCGTGATTTCTAGCATGGTCGATATGGCTATGCTTAGGGTTTATAAACAAAGTGATTTGGAGGAATTTGCCAAATACTCAGCCGTGCCTGTGATAAACGGCCTTAGCGACTATCTCCACCCAGTGCAGTTAATCGCGGATTATCTTACTATGCAAGAGCGTGCTAGTGGGGACTGCGTCGCGTATATCGGGGACGGAAACAATATGGCGCATACTTGGATTTCGCTGGCTTCGATTTTGGGATTTGAGCTTAGAATCGCTACGCCAAAGGGCTATGAGGCTGACGCTTCTATCGTAGCACAAGCCGAGAAAAACGCCAAAATTTCAGGGGCAAAAATCATCTACACTCACGATCCGCGCGAGGCAGTCTGTGGCGTAGATGTCGTTACGACTGATACTTGGGTTTCAATGGGACAAGAGAGCGAAAAAGAGCGCAAAGTTAAGCTCTTCGAGGGATTTTGCGTAGATAAAGATATGATGAGCCTAGCTAAAAAAGATGCTATTTTCTTGCATTGCTTGCCAGCGTATCGCGGATACGAGGTCAGCGATGAGATTATAGAAGCTCATGCGGGCGATGTTTTTAGCGAGGCTGAAAACAGACTGCACGGTCAAAAGGGCGTAATGGTATGGCTAGATAGACACAGAGGTAATTAAGTGGAAAAAAACGACAAAGCATTAACAAAAATTGATCAAATCAATGAATTTTTCGGTATCGAGGACGCTAATAGCACGGTTTTTGAGATTTCGCACGACCCTGGGACAAACGAAAAAAAACTAACACTAAAAAAGGGTTCATGGAGCGACGAGGAGCCGTGGTTTGGGATAGATGAGAGTGGCGAATTGCACACAATGGTATCTTTAAAATCGCTAAATAATCTAATCCAAGTCGCAAAAGGGGCGATTGCAGAGAATTTCAACCTAAAATTAGAGCGCTCGATTTTACAGCAAGCCCCAGTGGATTTTGGCGATGCGTGGATCGTGTGCATGGACGAGATCCGCAAAATCACGAGCGAAAACCCAAGCATAAAAAAGATAAATTTAGATTTGGACGCCATAGTTTCGCGCGTGAAGCAATCACACCCAAATTTATTTATAGATATCGAAGAGTTAGTAAGGAGCAGAAATGGCAAACATTGATTTTGACGCGTATGCTAAATTTTCGCGCCCAGGACCGCGCTACACGAGCTATCCCACTGCGCTAGAATTTAGCCAAAATTTCAGCTATGAGCAGTATATAAACGAGCTAAAAACCCAAGACAAAAACGCTCCACTTTCGCTTTATTTTCACATGCCGTTTTGCCGTTCGGCGTGCTATTTTTGTGGCTGTAATGTCATCTACACTGGCAAACGCGATAAAATGGACAGGTATTTAGACTACATAGATCGCGAAATGGATATTTTGTGCGAGCATTTAGACGCTAGCAGGATTGTTACGCAAATGCACTTTGGTGGTGGCACACCGACATATTTCGACGCCGAACAACTTGATCGCCACATAAAAAACATAAAAAAACATTTTAAAAATTTCAGTGCTGACGCTGAGATTAGCTGTGAGATTGACCCTAGATTTCTTACGCAGCAGCAGCTTGATGTGCTTATCTCGCATGGATTTAACCGCATAAGTTACGGCGTGCAGGACTTCAACGAGCGCGTGCAAAAAGAAATCCATAGAATTCAGCCTTATGAGCTGACAAAAAGCGTAATGGATATGGCGCGAAAGGCTGGGATAAAGTCGATTAATATGGATTTGATTTATGGTTTGCCATATCAAAATTTAGCGACTTTCCAAGAAACGCTAAATTTAGCCCTTAGCCTTAATCCAGATCGTTTTGCGATATTTAATTACGCCCATGTTCCATGGATAAAAAAATCAATGCGAAAATTTGACGAAAGCACGCTTCCTGCGCCAAAAATCAAGCTTGAAATTTTAAAATTTACCCATGATTTTTTGACCGCTAATGGATACGAGCCAATCGGCATGGATCACTATTCTAAGCCAAGCGACGAGCTTCATGCTGCGCTTAAAGACGGCACGCTTCATAGAAATTTCCAAGGCTACACCACAAAAGGTGGCGCGGATTTGATTGGCATTGGGCTAACAAGTATCGGCGAGGGTGCGCGGCATTATGCGCAAAATTTCAAAGATATGGCGCCTTATGAAGAGGCGATTGATAGCGGTAAATTGCCGTTTTTCAAAGGAATTTTGCTAAATAGCGAGGATTTGCTTCGCAAAGATGTGATAATGGGTCTAATGGCGAATTTCAGGGTAAATATCAAAGAGATTGAAGCCAAACATAATATTAAATTTTTCGAGCATTTTGCAAATTCTCTAAAAGAGCTTGAATATCTTAAAGATTTTGTGAAAATTTCAGACGATGAGCTTAGCGTAACGCCGACTGGAACGCTTCTAATCCGCAATATCGCAATGTGTTTTGATGAGTATATGCACAAAAATTTGGGCGAGAAAAAATTCTCAAAAACGGTGTAAAAAATGTATGATTTCAAAACCCTAAGCGATAAATGCGTAAAATGTGGCAAATGTATTCCAGCCTGCACGATTCATAATATCAATAGCGACGAAGTTACCAGCCCACGCGGGTTTTTGGACCTGCTTGGTGCGGTCGAGCGGGGCGAACTCGAACTCGATAAAAATATGAAAAATATCTTTGAGAGCTGTTTTTTATGCACGAGTTGCGTCGATGTGTGCAACGACTCCCTGCCTACCGATACCGCGATTGAAAACATGCGCCACAAAATCGCGCAAAAATTTGGCATAGCGTGGTATAAAAGGGCTGCGTTTTGGTTTTTAAGCCACCGCAGAGTTTTGGATTTGGCAGCTAGGCTAGGGTATTTTTTCGTGCCGTGTGCCTTTAAGACGCAAAAAGACAGCGAACGCGGAAATACGATGAAACCGCGATTTTCGGTGCCGATGATGAGCGTGGAGCGCACACTGCCTAGCTTAGCGAAAAAAAGCTTTATGAACTCGCACGCCGAGTTTATCGACAATGGCGGAAGCAAAACTATCGGGCTTTTTATCGGCTGTATGGGAAACTACGCATATACTGGCATTGGCGAAGCGTTTTTGAAAATCGCAAAAGAGCTTAAAATCAATGTGAATTTGATGAAAAAGCAAGCCTGCTGTGGTGCGCCGCAGTATTTTACTGGGGATTTTGGCTCTGTGGAGAAAAATGCGAAATTTAACATAGAGTATTTTGAAAAAATGCTAGCTAATCTCGATGCTATCGTTGTGCCAGAGGCGACATGCTCTGGTATGCTAAAAGTCGATTATGTGCATTTTTTCGAGGGCGATTCGCATTGGCAAGAGCGCGCAAAGGCTGTGGCGAGTAAAATTTATCTAGCGACGGAGTATTTTGATAAATTTACAAATTTAAAAGAAATTTTATCAGAGCGCGGAAAAATAGGGCAAATCACCTACCACGATCCGTGCCACTCACGCAAAATGCAAGGAATTTGGCGCGAACCGCGAAATTTGCTCTCGCAAAATTACGAAATAATCGAAATGCCAAACGCCGATCAATGCTGTGGATTTGGCGGTGTAACAATGCAGAGCGAAAAATATCATCTCTCGCGCAAGGCTGGCTTAGACAAGGTCGCCTCGCTCAAAGATAGCCCCCTAAAAATCGTAAGTGCGGAGTGTAGCGCGTGCAGAATGCAGCTAAATAACGCCTTTGGCTTAGCGCAGATCGATATGAAATGCGTAAATCCGTTAGAACTGATTGCTAGGGCGTTGGGGTAGTCTGGGTTAAATCTAAATTTAACCCCAAATTTCAATCTTCGTAGGCGTTTTCTTCTGCTTCTGGCTCTTTTGGGCTGTTTTCTTGGATTAGCATGCGGTTGGTTTCGATCTGTTTTTTTAGCTCGTCGTAGTTGCTCTCGGCTTGGTTTAGTCGCTTTTCTAGCGCTGTGATGCGCTTTTCGGAACGAGAAATAAAATAATACACCACATAAATCATAAATATAACGATAATCCAAGGAACGATTTTCATCTTTTTACCTTTTTGTAAATTTCAAAGCGTGATTATAGCATAAGTTAAATTTACCAAAATTTTAACTTTTAATTGCTTGGTTTTAAGGCGAAAAAGATACAATATAAGCTTTATTTTTAGGTAATGGACAATGAAAAAGATAATGGGCAAAACCAAAGATAGTCGCGAAAATATCGCCATTAGACTTCTTAAATTTATGCAATTTGCGTTTTTGGGCGAGAGCTTTCGCGAGAAAGATTTGCAAAGCGAATTTGGCGTAGATGTTCGGACGATACAGAGGGATTTGAAGGCGCTTAGAGCGTATGGATTTGAGTTTGAGACCAAAAACGGTGTAACTCACGCAAACTGCGTTGGGGGGGGGTTTCTAGATACCTGCTCGCTTAGCCTAGCACGAAATTTAGGCATTAGCGAGATTTTCCCTAGCTTTGGAAGCGAGGAAATCACAGACCTGCTAAACGGCGTTTATAAAATCGACGCCAAATTTGACAAATTTGCCCCAAATTCCACGCTCAAAAGGGATTTTGAGGAGATTTGCTACGCTATCAAAAATCACAATATTTTAAATTTCACTTACTCGGGCAAGGAGCGCACCGCAAAGCCTTATGCCTTTATTTTTCGTCTTGGGGTGTGGTATGTGCTATGCGATGAAATGGGCGTTTTAAAGACATTTACATTTGAGAAAATTTCAAATTTAGATGTTTTGGAGCAAACCTTTTCGCCAGAAATCAAAAAACTAGCCCAAATCAAAGAAAATAAAAATCACTGGTTTTCATCTAGTCCCATAAATGCGAGATTGCGTGTGGATAATACTGCGCTTGCATACCTTGGGCGCAAAAAATTTTTCATCACACAAAATTTTATTGATAAAAACGACAAATTCGCCATACTCGCCGTAACTGCGGCGTTTGAAGATGAAATTTTAAATTTCGCCAAGCTTTATCTACCCTATGTCAAAATCATTGAACCGCCAAATTTACAAAGTAAATTTGAAAAAATTTTGCAAGATTATCTAAAAAATGGCGGAAATTTATGAGAAACGACAAACCCTGTCGCAGCCATTTCGTAAAATACCATAAATTTTTTACGAAAGGATGAAAAATGTGGAAGTTTTTCTTAGGTTTAGGCGTAGGTGCGATAGCAGGAGTAGGTGCGTTAGCGTATGTCAAAAGTAGGTGCGAAGAAGATGACGAATTCGCCGAAAAAGTCGATGATGTCATAGAGAGCGTTTGTGATGGTTTCGAGAGCGTGAAAGACGCCATAGAAAGCACGGCTTCAAACATTTCTGAGGTTATTGACGAAAAGTGCGAAGCCATAGACGAAGCTTTTGGTTGGGGCAAGAAAAAGAATAATGCGTTTCTGGGAGCTGATATTTGCAAACGATATTTAAATGTGAGAGAAATTTAAAAAACAAGGAGAAAGATATGGATTTGGGAATTTTTGATGAAAGCGCGGTAGTCGGTGGTGTAAGTGGTTTTGTAGATACGGAGGCGACGCTTAGCGAGCTTGATGAGAGTTTAGATGATTTGAGGCAGAGATTGGCTGATATATCTGAGGAGGCTGAGGAGTTTGGCTGCACTGGCGGATATGACAAGACAAATCTACAAAGCGAGTGGGCAAAAAACGCCCCAGAACTCATTAGACAATGGGATTTGGAGGTGAATTTGATAATCGCGCTTTGTGAATTTGCAATCAAAGAAATCGATGAGAAAAGTGCGAAACTCGAACAAGCCAAGGAGGCTATGGACGATAATGATGAGCTATGCGATAAAATCGATGAAAAGCTAGATAGTGGCGAAGATTTAAAATATGAATTTGAAGATATTTTATCTGACGCTAGGGATTTGCAAAAAACGCATGATGAGAAAAATGAAGTGAAAATCGAAGTGCCAAGGGTAAATACTGGAAGTCAAATTGGCGGTGTCTTGGGTCTCGTAAAAGACATGCTTGTGGGAGATAAACCATTTCCTCGCTCTTAGAAATCGTAGGCTAATGTGCGAGTGAAAATTTGCGAATTTGCAAAATTTCTAAATTTGCGAATTTCACTCGCCAAAAGCCTTTAAATTTCGCTAAACAAGTCCGCTAAATGCGGGTTGGTTTAGTCAAATTTTATAAAAGGATTAAGATGAGTATCGACGAAAAAAGAAAACTTGTAGAAAAACTAAAAAATTTGCAAGATGAAAAGCCGATTGTTTTGTGTATGGGGATTTATAATAGTGGCAAAAGTTCGCTTTTAAATGCTTTGATAGATGATTTTGAAAACGAAACTTTTAAAGTAGCCGACAAGCGAGAAACGCTAGAAACCAAAAGCGTGGAGCATAGGGGCATTATTTACACAGATACTCCCGGGCTAAATGCTACGCTAAATGATGATGAAAAGGCTCTTGGCGATGAGTTTATGTCCGATGTGAATATATTTTTGCACTCTTTATCTGGTGGTGAGCTGAAAAAAGATGAGATAGGCTATTTGCATAGTCTGATAAATGAGCTAAATAGCGTTAAATCGTTTTTTGGTAAGACAATCTTTGTCATAAATCATATAGAAGAAAAAAGCGATGATGATATTCAAAGAGCCATAGAAAAAATAAAAGAGCAAATTCAAAGTGAATTTGGTGCAAATGCGAAAGTTTTTAGCATAGAAACTTTAAGTTATGTTGATGGGAATTTGCAAAACGATACAGAGCTAATAAAATGTAGTGGTATAAATGAGCTAAAAGAGCAGATAAATACAATGTGCAGACCAGATAAAATTTATGAAAATAGGGAAGCAAGACTAGAAAAAGCCGTAAAAATTCTGATTTTGGCACTGCAAGAAAAAATCGACGAAAATAATAAAGCTGTGCAAAATATAAAAGAACAAGAAGCTCAAATTTTAAAAAGAGTGGAAGAAGCAAATCAAACTATACAAAATATGAAAGCGAGATTAAGATAATGGCGTGGTCTTTGCTTAAATTTTTGCGTGGAAGCGGTGGCGTCTGTGAGCCAAAAAATGATAAAACTACAAATAACGATGACGAGCCACAGGCAGAAACTAAGAGCAATCATAGCGAACCAAAAGTAGAAAAAAAGAGAAAAGAGTTATCTCATAATGAAAAAATTTACGCAAGTATTAAAGAGTATAAAAAAGGTGTGCTTAACTCAATAAAAAATGATTTTGGAGTTGAAGTAAGGCATTATAATGACAAAGGCGATATATATGCTCTTGGTTTGGTTAATAAACCAAATGTCGCACTTGTAGCTGCATTTTCGAATAATGCAGTCAAAAAATATGAAATGCTTTTTCACGGCATAGATACGAGCTATATAAAGCAAGAAAATGAAAAAATTCGAAAAGAAATTGAAGAGATAAGGAGATTATATAATTAAAAGAAAAATGAGTAAATTTTACTTGTGAAATTTGCTTCATCAAACAAATTTGAAATAGTTTGTTTGATGAAGTAAAAATTTTTTTAAGGAGAAAATATGAAAAATTTACAGGTTAAATACAAATCGTATTTAGATGAAGTTTGTGGGATTTTGCAAGGTATTGGCTTTGATACAACCAAGCAAAAAGAGTTAAGCAAAGCCATTGACGAAGTGCGTTTAATCGCCCCAGTTATCGGTGGATTTAGTGCAGGGAAAAGCACTTTTATAAACTCGTTTTTAAAAAATCAAATTTTATCTGTGGCTATTACACCTGAAACAGCTCTTGCAACAGAGCTTATATATGATAAAAACGAGCGTTTCGAAGCCGTTTTTGATGATGATAAATTTGATAATTTTGAAATTTCAAAAAGCAAATCTATAAATGAAAATTCAGATAAATACGAGTATGTTAAAGCGTTTTTAGATAATGAAAATTTAAAAAATATCGAACCGCTTATTTTAGTCGATATGCCAGGCTTTGACTCTCCTGTATCATTGCATAATAAAGCTATCTTAAACTATCTTTCCAAAGGTAAATTTTTTATAGTTTTAATTAGCGTCGAAGAGGGCGGTATAACAAATAAAGTTATGCGTGAATTACAAAATATCAGTGAGCTTTCAAAAGATTTTATAGTATGTGTAAGCAAAGCAAATTTGCGTTCAGGTGACGATGTAGAGCGTATCAAATCACATATAAAATCACAGCTTCAAGATTATTTTGACTACGATAAAGAAGTCGTTGTTATCGGATTAGATGATGGCGATAATTTGGGCAAAATTTTATCATCAATCGATAGCAAAGAGCTATTTAAAAGTATTGTTTTGCCTGATTTAAAAAGCGATAGTTTTACGATAGAAAGTGCCATTACTACGCAAATAAACACACTTCAAAATGATAAAGAAGCAAGCGATAAAGCCATAAGAGAGTTAGAAAGCGCAGTGGCAAAATTGCAAGATAAAAAAGAAAGTGCTATTGCTGATATTCAGGCTAAATACAGCTCAAACACAGCAGATAGTATCGTCAGAAGCATAGAGCGAGATTTGTATGATAGCGCAGATAATCTAGCAAATTTGGCTGTGAGTGGGGCAGGTTTTGAATCCGAGCTAAATGACATTATCCAAAATACGCTTATTAGGGAGAGTAGAAGAAAGCTAAATTCTATTAGTTCAGATATAGTTGGAGATTTTAAATTTGAATTAAAAGGGCTAAATTTAGCAAATTTTGCCATAGATGATACTTGGCTAGAAAAAGTTTCAAGTGGCATAGAAAGTTTATTAAACAATGCTATGGGTGGTTTAAATTCATTAAGCACAACTATGAAGGAAAATGCTGAAAAAGCAGGTAGGGTCTATAAGGCTCTTACTACTATTTTAAGTATTGCGACAAATGTTGTAAATCCTGTTTTAGAACTTGTAGTTGTATTCTTACCAGAAATTATTTCATTTTTTACAAAAAATAGTAAAAAAGATGAGATAAAAAATCAGATTATTTCAAGCGTGATACCAAAAATCAAAGGCAGATTAAAAGATGAAATTAATGCTGTTTTTGGCGAACAGATTTCAAATATCGTTGCGGCTGCAAGCGATGAATTTGAAGCTCAATTAACACAAAAAAGAGATGAAATCGCAAAAGCCGTATCTTTAAGAAGTGAAAATGCCAATGAAATAGAAAATAAAATTTCAGCCCTAAAAGATGCGAAAGAGAGACTTGCAAGGCTATCAAGCGAGAATTTGTATTAGAAGTGGCATTGTTTGCAAATTTTTTCAATGAGAATTTGCAAACTTAATTTAATCAAAAAAGGAAGATTTATGGATATAGTAAAATTAACACAAAATTTAGAAAAAGTCATTGAAAAATACAGTATCGATACTAGCAAAGTTATAGATTTATCGCTAGAAAAAAGCGAAAAACTAGCAAAACGAATAGCTGAAATAAACGATGAAAATAGATTGCTTAAAATAGGTATTATCGGTCGTGTCAAAGCAGGAAAAAGCTCACTTTTAAACGCTTTGTTTTTTGACGGAGAAGACATTTTACCAAAAGCCGCTACACCGATGACGGCGGCTTTGACTGTGCTAAGGTATGATACTGCACCAAAAGCTGAGATTGAATTTTATGATGAAGATGATTTAGAGACAATCAAAACAAGTGCTAGTGAGTATGATAAAAAATTTAAAGACGAATATGAAAAAGCGTTTAAAAATTTACAAGACATAGCACAAAAAAAGGGACAGCTGATAGATAAAAAAGATATTGAAGAAAGAGCACAAAGAAGCGCTAAAAGAGTTTTAGATGAAAATAAAACATTATGCGCTTATAAAGAACAACAAGTTATGCTAGAAAACTCGAATTTATCTTTTTCATCTCTTAAAGAAAGTAGCCAAATTAGTGCTGATACTATGGCGGAATTAAAAGAAAAATTGAAAGATTATGTCGGGGCAGATGGCAAATTTACAGCTTGGACAAAGTCTGTCATACTCTATATAAACAACGAAAATTTAAAAAATGTCGAAATCATTGACACCCCGGGCGTCAATGATCCGATAGTTTCGAGAGAAGAACGCACAAAAGAGTTTTTAAAGGGTTGCGATGTCGTGTTAATCGTAAGTTCGGCAGGACAATTTATGAGCAATTCTGATATGGATTTATTAGAGAGAATTAGCACAAAAGACGGCATTAGAGAAATTTTAGTCGTAGCTTCGCAAACTGATAATCAACTCTATGGTAGTGAAAAAGAAAAATCGCGTGGTGATTTTGATTTGGCACTACAAAATATAAAAACGACGCTAAATTCACAAAAAAATACAAATTTAACAAATTTTTCAAATTCGCTAAATAGCTTTGAAAAATCGGTTTTTAATATAAATGAAATGCTGAAATCAGATTTAATACTGACTTCAAGTGCCTCTTATGAAATCATTAAAAAATTTGACAACCAAGCAGTGTGGGATGAAAATTTAAAGGTAGTTTGGGCAAATCTAAACAAACATTATGGCGATTATTTTTCTAACAAAGAAAGCGCTTTGTTAAATTTAGATAAATTAAACGGCGTCAAGGCTATAAAGTCTAAATTTGACGGCGTTAAAATAAAAAAAGATGAAATTCTAAAACAACGAAAAGCTGAATTTGAAGAAGTTTGGCACAAAAATATAAAAGCTTTTCAAAACGAGCTAATCAAAGTGCAAGAAAACAAAATAGAAAAAATCAAAAGCACCGATATAAATGAGCTAAATGAAAAAATCAAAAATATGCAAACTATAAAAGACAAGGCTATATCAAATGCGGATATGGCTTATGAGAGTTTGATAGAAGAATTTGGGTTTAATACAAAAAATAGATTGTTTAAACAAATGGATAAATTTTTTAATGCAACCGAAGAAAAGATGGATAGTAGTGAAGGTTCTAGGTCTTATGAAGTTCAGGTTAAGAGAAATTGGTTTATAGATTTATTTTCTAAAAAATATGAAACACGCTACGAAACTACCGTAAGAGCCGGTGCGGTAAGCTCTGCTTTAAATAAGTTTTGTAATGAACTCTCAAATATGACAGAGTTAGAATATGAAAAAAATATTATGGATTTTAAAAAATCGCTTACTAGTAAAATTTTAGAAGCCATAAGATTTGATTCTAGCGTAGATGAGATTTTAGACCTTGATATTATAAAACTAGCCATTATAAATATCGTAAAAAAAGTAGAATTTCCTACTATCGAAAAAGAAGAGCTACCTAAAAATTTAAGAAAAAGTGGAGAGCTTACGGGATACAGCGCCGATAGGTTTTTAGAAGAAGCAAGAGATTTTGTTTATGATTTGCAAAGCAGTGCAAAAGAAAAAATCAAAAATGCCATAGGAGCATTAACGCGAGATTTAAAATCGCAAAATATCGGTAAAAATATATTTGCTAAATATGATGAAGATATAAACGAGCTTAAATCAAACATAGAAAACACTAAGCGAAGTATAGAGAAGTTTAACCAAATCATAATGGAGCTTAAAAATGTGGATAATGCTTGAAAAAACGCACATTAGGCTTATGAAAGAAGCAGATGAGAAATCGTCTGCTAAAATGATAAATTTAGAAAATGAGAGGGAAAAAATGAAGAGTGATTTAGAAAAGTTAAATTTTAAAAACAATCAGAATTTAAAAGATTTGAAAAATTTACAAAGCAGTTACGATGAATTAAATTTAAAACACACGCTAATTTCAGAAATTTTATCATCTAAATTAGAAAATAGTGGTATTAGAAAATTTGATGAAATTTTAAATAACGATTATAGAGATTTTGCCAAAAAAGAAGATACACTAGCCAGCGAAGCAGAACAACTTATAATCTTGCAATCCATAAAAGATGAGCTTATAATGATTGCTAGCTGCAAGGAGCTTTTTGACAAGACTTTATTGCCTGTTGGTGGTGGATTTAGTGCTGGGAAAAGTGAATTTATAAATAGCTTTATGAGTGGTGGCGTAAAACTAGCTAGGTCTATCGAGCCGACAACTGCTATCCCTATGTATATCATAGATGGCAAAAGTGGGATTTTGGGTTATAACAAAACAGGCGGAGTAACAAATTTTGAAAAATCTATAAATTTAAAAAATTCACAAGGAAAAATTGAAAATTTTATAGCAAAATTGACGCATGATTTTATTTCGAAATTGGGCTTCAATTTAAAACAAATTTTACCTTTTATGGTTTTAACAACAGCTATGAAATACAAAAATATCTGTTTTGTCGATACTCCTGGATACAATCCAGCCAAAGTAGGAGCGCAAAGTGATGATAAACAAAGTGCAAAAGAATTTTTAGCTCAATCAAATAAATTTATATGGTTAGTCAGTGCAGAAAGTGGCACTATAACCAATGATGATTTGAATTTTTTAAATGAACTAAATTTGGATAATAAAGAGCTTTATATAGTCGTAAATAAATCTGATTTAAAAAGCGATAGCGATATACAAAATATCATAGAGAAAATTTCAGGCATATTAGATGACAATATGATAGATTTTGTAGGGATTAGTGCTTATAGCTCTTTAAATAAAATCACAGGGTATTATGAAAAAAAATCACTCGATGAATTTCTTGGCGAGTGTGATAAAAAATCAAACAAGCTAAATGAGATTGTAGATAAAATTTATGGTGTTTATAAAGAGTATAGATGTGCAATGGAAACAAGTCTTGACAATAAAAAAGAAATTTTGGACGAATTAAAAAGTATAGGTTTAGATTTTATCGAACAAAGCGGAGATTTTGATAACAAAGCCACAAAAAATCTACAAGAATTTAGTAAATGGGATTATTTCAAATCTGAGTTAGAAAAACAAAATTTAAAAAATTTAGAAAAGGTTATAAATGGCTTTATAGAAGCGATTGGCGAAGTTTTTGGCGAGAAAATAATAGTAAATTTCGATGAACGATATAAAAACGATAATGTAAAAACTCCTAAAAAGAAAAAGAGTGTAAAAAAGGCTGTTTCTGATAAAAAAGAAGTGGAAACAAATGAGGTCGGAAAAGGTTTAAATGGTGTTGTTTCTTTACTATTGGGTAGTGCATTTTTAGGTATGGGTAGGTGAAAAATGAAAAACATCCTTATCCTTTACAACCCATATTTAAAGGCAAATGTCATCGAAGAGCATATAAAAATTTTGCTCAGCAAAGGCAAGGTCGCATTTGGCAAGGTCAGAGCCAAGGATAGGGATATGCAAAATTTAGATGAAGACGCCCTAAACGAAATTTATAATAGCACGAACGCAAATGCCTATTTCCAGCTGTTTTTGAGT
>NZ_JAOVUC010000004.1:0-127684 GCF_027737875.1 Campylobacter sp. JMF_08 NE1 | reverse complement strand
TGGGCTGAGTTTTTAATTTAGCCCGTAGCTTGAAATTTTAAAATTCGCAAAATTTATCTCATTACGAAATACTGCCCCGATACGCTAACCATTGTCATTATGCTAAATTAGCTGTCATTGCGAGTGAGTGTAACGAGCGAAGCAATCCAGTAAAATTTATAGAGAATTTAAAATTAATCAAAATTTATCTAAATTTCCCCGGATTGCTTCGCTATGCTCGCAATGACACAAAATTCACATTTTTGGTGATTGTTATTCGTAGATTGCTTCGCATGTTAGACACGCTTGCAATGACGATAGAGAGTGTATAAATTTTGCTAAATGTCATTGTAAATTCGATTCGGTGTTTTCCAAAATTTATAATCATTTTATCATTGATAAAAGGCGTGATTTTTAAAGAAAACAAGGCTTTTTCTTGGCTGAATTCAACGAGTTTTTAGAAATTTCAATGAAAATTTTAAAAGCGAAAAATGCGCTTTAAAAGAAACATTAAAGGGTGATAAAAAAAGCTAAATAAGGCAATGGCGCAAAAAACGACAATACTTGCTTCTAGGTGTATAAAAAAAGATAAGATAAAGCATATAAAAGCAACGCTAATGCCAAAAGCTATGATGGCAAATTCTTTATATATTTCTAAACTCTCATCACTAAGCTCACCAGCGCCAAAGCCCTCTGTGAATTTATAGCCTAGCCACCACAGAAGCGTCGCGAACAAAAATGTATGAAGCCACGCTTCATTTGCGCTTATGTTGCCTTCGTAAGAGTGGATAGAAAGGATTAGAGCTATTATAAAGCCCTCAGAGTATCTTATAACCTTTTTCATAAAAAGGATTATATAAAATAAAAAAAGGTGTCAAGTCATGGAAGATGCGGCATTAGGCGTAGTCTTAGGTGTGGCGATAAAAGGACCGCCAAGTATTCATAAGCTAAATAGCTCTTTTGAGCAAATAAGCGCTTCGCTGCAAAAAGCAGGAGCAAATGTGAGCGCGCTAAATGCAAAAATAGCAAATCTAGGCAGCGCTACAAAAAGCATAAACCTAGCAAAAGCTATGCTTGATGATGAGTTTGTTAAAATTCCTTCTGCACTAGCCAAGCTAGGCACACTTAGCGTGCCTGTAAAGCTAGCCGTGGATTATGAAAGCGCTATGGTAGATGTGAAAAAATACATAGAGTTTGAAAGCGAAGAGCAGTTTGCCAAAATGAGCTCTGATATAAAGGCGCTTAGTGCTAAATACGGCGTAAATGTGAGCAAGATAGAAATTTTGGCAAATCAGATGAATTTTTTAGACGATAAAATGTCAATGGTAAAATCTAGCGAACTTTTTAACATACTAAATAGAACATCTTCAAATGCAAATATGCTAGGACTTAGCACAGATAGTGCAGCGGCTTTGGGTGCACTATGCTAAGTGCGGGGAAAAGCCCCAGAAGTAGCTAGCACGGCTAAAAGTGGCTTTGAAAGGCTTAAAATTTCGCTTTTAAACCTTGGAGCTAGTATTGGCGAGGCGTTTTGCCACTTAGTAATTTTTTGGCTGATTTTATAGCCAAAACAGCGTCTGCCATAGATGGCTTTATAAACAAGCATTCACAATATGTAAGACCGATTTTGGGCGTGGTTTTGGCGTTTTTAGTTTGGGGCGTGGTTGCACCTGTGATTAGAATTTTAGCAAATAGCTTTTTGATTATGTTTCATCAAGCGGAATTTTAATGCTAAAAAATGAAGTAAATTTTATTTTTAACAATTTTTTGCAGAGGACTTTGTAGAAGCCGTAGTAAGTGCAGAGTTTAGCAGCTTTAAAATAAGGTTACTTTTGTGGATTTTACAATTTAACTTGACTTTTGGTATTAAATTTGCGGATTTAGATTTTTTTTGAATTCACTGAATTTGCGCAAGCTTGCTAAATTTTTGTTTTTTTATAAATGCTATTTAGATAGAATACTTGATAAAAATTATTTTTTAAAGTTTAGATTATATGATAAAAAGTATCACGATTAAAAATTTTCGTTCAATTGTGGAACAAACGATAGAATTTGACAAATTTACTTGTTTAGTTGGAAACAACGATTGTGGCAAATCGAATATTCTTAAAGCTTTAAATTTATTTTTTAATAAACAAACTGATTTTAATACAGAATTTGATTTCGACAGAGATTATTCTAAATTTGCTAAAAAGCGTAATGAAAAGGCAGAAGAGATAACTATTTCTATTGCTTTTAATTTACCTTCAAAGAAATATAAAGATAATGTGATAACTTGGAAAAAAATTTGGAGACAAAATGGTTTTTTTGGCGACAATATGAACGACATTGTTTCGTCAAGGTCAAAAACAAGAAATTTATTAGAAAATAAAATAAAATATCAATACATCCCGGCAATCAAAAGCAATGAATATTTTAAAGACTTAATGTCTAAGATGTATGATTCTATGATGGATAGTGCTGATAAAAATTTATCTAATATAAATAAAAAATATTCAGATGAATTGCAAAAAATAACAAAAAATTTAACCGAAACGCTGAGTAATACGCTAGATATAAATTCTGTTATTGAAATGCCAAAAAATCTTAGTGTATTGTTTAAAAATCTAGAATTTTCAACTAGTGATAATTTTGTAAAAGAGATAAATTTAGCTCGTCGTGGTGATGGCATCAGGACTCGTCATATACCATCAATTTTAAAATATATAGATGACAATATGGAATCAAGTAAAGTAAAAAGAATTTTTATTTGGGGATACGAAGAACCAGAAAATAGTATAGAATTTACATCTTGTTCTAAAATGGCTGATGAATTGTATGAAATGAGTAAAGATAAACAAATTTAATAACAACTCACTCTCCATTTTTTTATTTAAAAGGAAAAGAGGAAAGCTCAAAACTTTATTATGTTAGTAAATCTATAAATGGTGATTCGAAATATATCAATAAAAATCCAAAAAAATACTGAAAAAAATTTATTTAACAATCGCGATGATATGAACGAAGTCGATGATATAGATGAAGAAATGGGACTTATGCCACTTGTTGCTCCGTATGTAGAAAAAAAGAAAGAAGAATTACAAAACAATTCAAAAAAAATATTGGAAGAAAATGAAAAATTAAAGAACAAATTAGCAAATTTGACAGACAAAATTTTACTTATAACAGAAGGAAAAACAGACATTAAACACATTAAAACAGCTTTTGGTTGTTTAGAAAATTTAGACGAAGAACTTTTGAATAAAATTGAATTTTATGATTTTAATGAAACTAAAACGCTAGGATATACTGAATTACAACCAATGTTGAATTATCTATCCAAACTAAACAATAATAATATTATTATTGGCTTATTTGATAGAGACGAGAATAAGATAAACAATTGGATAGAGAGTAACTTTAAAAATTTAGGTAATAATGTCTATGCTTGCTTAATACCATTTTTGGAAAATAAAGAAAGAAAAAGGGATGATAAAATTTGCATAGAACACTATTATTCAAATGACGAAATTACCAAAACATTAAATAATGGTAAGCGATTATATTTAGGTGCAGATTTTGATAAAATTGGAAAATCCAGTGATGATAAATTTATTGTAAAAGGCGCAGATAAAAACCCAATTAGTGATTATAATGAATTATTCTCTACGGACAATAACAAATTACAAGCTATTAGAGATAACGCAAGATTAGCTTCAAAAAACGAATTTGCTGAGTATGTAATAGCAAATTCAAGTGAATTTAATTTTGAAAATTTTAGAAAAATTTTTGATTTAATCAGTGAAATATACAAAAATTTCAGAAATAATGAATAAAATTGGTTAAGCAATCAATTCGCACCCGCGAAATTTGGGTGCGAATTTGGGGTGAATTTAGGCAAATTTTAGCGCTTTTTTAATCGCCAAAATTTCATTAATATTTTTTTCTAGTTCGTCTAAATTTAGCATATTTGGCCCGTCACACAAGGCTTCGCACGGATTTAGGTGTGTTTCGTAGAAAAACCCATCGACTCCAACAGCCGCCGCCGCTCTTGCTAAATATGGCACAAATTTAGAATCGCCACCGCTTGTCGCACCGTTTGCGCTTGGCATTTGCACGCTGTGTGTCACGTCGAAAATCACGGGCGCAAACTCACGCATTATCGGGAAACTTCGCATATCTACGACGAGATTTCCGTATCCAAAGGTGCTTCCCCTCTCGCACAGCCACACGCCATTTTCTTTGGCAGCCTCGTAACCTGCGCTTTTTACGCCGCGCGTTTCAAGGACTTTTTTCACGCTGTGATTCATCGCCTGCGGTGCAAGAAACTGCCCCTTTTTAATATTTACTACCGCTTTTGTTTTAGCTGCCGCTACGAGCAAATCGGTTTGGCGGCACAAAAACGCCGGGATTTGCAACGCATCGGCGACCTCCGCCACAGGCGCAGCTTGGGCGCTTTCGTGAATGTCGGTTAGGATTTTAAATCCAAATTTTTCCTTCACTTCGGCTAGTATTTCGCAGCCCTTTTTAAGCCCCGGACCGCGGAAGCTTGCGATACTCGTGCGGTTTGCCTTATCAAAACTGCTTTTAAAATAAAAATCGATTCCGTCCATTTCGTGAAATTTGCGAAGCTTCTCAGCCACCGCGAAAATTAACTCTTTGCTTTCGATGACGCAAGGTCCTGCGATTAAAATCATTTTCTATCCTTTGTTTAAATTTCGGCTATTTTAACCAAATTTAATTAATAATTAATCTTAATACGGCTTGCCAAACATCTTCTCGTAATGCTCGTAAAATCGCTTGTAGTAGGGGTTGGAATAGCGTTTGCGCATGCCGTAATTATAGCACTCGATTGTGTCTTTTATATTTTTGTTTTTGGCGTTCCAGCATTTGCGCAGGATTTTGGCGCATTTTGTGAGATTATAAACGGGGTTGAAGATATAATCAATCTCGCTTTTGTCGAAATTTACGGCGTTTAGCTGCCCAAGTCCCACATCGATAGGAAAGCCGTCCTCGTAGAGTTCTTTTGCGATTTGGATTGCGTAGGCTTCGTTTATGGGGTGGATCGCCACGACCCATTTGGAGCGATTTAGGCTGTAATTGCTAGTGCGAATTCGCGCATTTGGACTGCTTAGGGTGGCGAAATAATCGGCGTTTGCTTTATTTGTGAGAAATGAAATCGCAAAGGGGTTAAAATCGCTTTCGATTTTTACGATTGTGTATAAAATTTCGGGTTTGACGCCCTCGTTTGTGGCGACATACGCGATGGAATTTGTAATATCTGCGTGCGAATACCCAAACAATCGCAATGAAAAAAATAAAATCAGTATAAAATTTCTCATAACTCTTTCTTATTAAATTTAGCTTTGCGTGAGTATAGCAAAAAATTCGATTTTTTTCTCCAATTTAAGCGAAATTTAATATCAATCGATATATAATCACATTTCATTTTTAATAAATGGTCGCTTAGCTCAGTTGGTAGAGCGCCACCCTTACAAGGTGGATGTCATAAGTTCGAGTCTTATAGCGACCACCACTTGTGCGATGGTAGTTCAGCTGGTTAGAATGCCGCCCTGTCACGGCGGAGGTCGTGGGTTCGAGCCCCATCCATCGCGCCACTTACTTTACAATCCGTGTCTTGCTAGCTCAGTCGGTAGAGCATCTCACTTTTAATGAGGGGGCCGTTGGTTCGAATCCAACGCAGGACACCACTTTTTTATCCACATAATTTTTAATCCTTAAAGCGTTTGGCTTAAAATCTATATAAATTTTATTTTTCTTTTGATATAATCGCCAGATTTCAATTTTTGGGTATTTTATGAAAAATTTCTTTTTGCTAATTTTCCTTTTTTCATTTGCAAACTCGCAAGAGCTACTAAATGGCTACATAGAGGCTGAATTTACCTATATTTCGCCGTATAATCCTGGGATTTTAGATGAAATTTATGTCCAAAAAGGGCAAGAAATTTCGCCAGAAGATAAACTTTTTTGCGTAGATAAGGCTCTTGGCGAAGCAGATCTAAAAATCGCCCAAAACGAAGTAAATAAGGCAAAATCAAACTACGAAAATTTAATCAAAGGCAAAAGACAAAGCGAAATCTCCGCCCTAAATGCCCAGTTAAATTCCGCTAAAATCGCCTTTGAGAACGCACAAAAAGAGTTTTTTAGAGCGCAAAAACTTTTCAAATCAAACACCATAAGCAAATCCGAATTCGACCAAAAATCTGCGAATTTCGACACTGCAAAAGCCAAAGTCGCGGAATTCGAGGCAGTGTTACAAACAGCTAACCTTGGCGCCAGGGACGATGAAATCGAAATCGCAAAAACAAATATCGCCATTGCTGAGCAAAATTTAGAAAAAACAAAATTAATCTTTGCCAAAAACACAGCCGTCTCGCAACACAGCGGTCAAATTTACGATATTTATTTCAAAAAAGGCGAATTTGTTGGCGCAAATAGCCCGGTTTTATCGATTTTAGAACCGCAAAATATCAAAGTCAGATTTTTTGTGCCACAAAAAATCCTTGCAAAGCTCAAAATCGGCGATGAAATCGGAGTTTCGTGCGACGGCTGCGAGGGCGAAAAACCAGCTGTGATCTCGTATATCTCGCCAAGCGCCGAATTTACTCCGCCCGTGATTTACAGCGTCGCAAGCAGAGAAAAAATGGTCTTTATGCTCGAAGCCACCTTTGCGCCAAACACCGAATTTAAGCCGGGTTTGGGCGTTAGCGTGAGAATAAAATGAGCGAATTTGCAATCGATGTTAGCGAGCTAAGAAAAAGTTTCGGCGGCAAAGAGGTCATAAAAAATATCTCGCTTCAAGTCCCGCGTGGCAAAATTTACGGATTTTTAGGCCCCAACGGCAGCGGCAAAACCACGACAATCAGGCTAATTTGCGGACTTTTGACCCCAGATAGCGCAAAAGGTCAGGTTTTAGGATACGATGTTTTGACCCAAAGCGATAAAATCCGTGAAAAAGTCGGCTACATGACCCAAAAATTCAGCTTTTGGGAGGATTTGACGATAAGAGAAAATTTAGAATTCGTAGCCCAAATTTATCAAATCCCAAATTCGAAAACAATCATCGACGAAACACTTGCAAACTTAGGCCTTATAGATAGACAAAATCAGCTAAGCAGGGGACTTTCTGGTGGTTGGAAACAAAGACTTGCGCTTAGTGCTTGCATACTGCACAAGCCTGAAATTTTGTTGCTTGATGAGCCCACGGCAGGCGTCGATCCAAAGGCTAGGCGCGAGTTTTGGGACGAGCTTGGCAGGCTCAGGGACGAGGGAATTACTACGCTTGTGAGCACGCACTATATGGACGAGGCTGAGCGTTGCGATGAGTTGGTCTATATCGCAAACGGCAAAATCGTCGTCAAAGGCACGCCAAAAAGCGTCGCTAGGCAAACTGGGCTTTTTTCGTTTATACTTGGCGGAATAAATTTGGCAAATTTGGCGCAAATTTTGCAAAACATGGACGAAATCACCACAACAGCGATGTTTGGAGAGAGTTTGCGAATTTGTGGCGAAGATGAGCAAAGGCTAGAAAAAATCCTGCAAACCTATGAATTTAAACACGAACTTTCGTGGCAAAAAAGCGAGGTTTTGCTAGAAGATGCCTTTGTGTATTACCTAAAAAAGGCGCTTAAATGAGGCTAGCGCGCATAAAAGCCCTCGTCAAAAAAGAGCTAATCCAGCTAAGACGCGATAAAACCACATTTGGCATGGTCGTGGCGATCCCGATAATTTGGCTTTTGATGTTTGGTTACGCCATAAATATGGACCCCAAAAACCTGCCCATGGCGCTTAATTGCAGGGACAATTCGCCGCTTAGCAGAAGCATTGTAAGTGGGCTTGAAAATTCGGGCTATTTTAGGATAGTCGCCGAAATCTCAGATGACAAAACCGGCGAAAAGCTCCTAAAACAGGGGAAAGTTTTGTTCGTGCTAAATATAGGCGAAAATTTTACCAAGGGTATAATCCGCGCTGAAAATCCTAAAATTTTGCTTCAAGCAGACGCTAGCGATCCAGTGGCTGTATCGTCGGCTATAAGCGCGATTTCTGGAGTCAGCCAAAGCGTGATAAATAAAGAATTTAAAGGAAATCTGGCTCATCTGCGCACCAAAAATCCGCCATTTGAAATTCTGCTTCACCGAAATTTCAACCCAGAGGGATTTACGAGATACAACATAATCCCTGGGCTAATCGGCATGGTTTTGATTTTTACTGGCGTTATGATGACGGCACTATCGCTGACGAGGGAGCGCGAGCTAGGCACGATGGAAAATCTGCTCTCCATGCCAGTAACCCCGTTCGAAGTGATGATTGGCAAAATCACGCCGTTTGTTTTCATCGGTATTGTGCAAACCTCTCTCATAATCATAATGGCGAAATTTCTCTTTGAAGTGCCTATTTTAGGCTCTTTGGCACTGCTTTTTTTCTGTTCGTTTATTTTCATTGTTTGCAATTTGGCATTAGGATTTTTGATATCGACAATCGCCAAAAACCAGACCCAAGCCCTGCAAATGTCGGTTTTCGTAATGCTTCCATCAATGCTATTAAGCGGGTTTATGTTCCCATTTTTAGGCATGCCAAGCTGGGCGCAGTTTTTGGGACAGTGTTTCCCACTGACATATTTTTTGCGAATTTGTCGCGCGATAATGCTAAAAAACGCGCAATTTGCCGATGTTTTGCCAAACCTTGCCCCGCTTTGCCTAATCGTGCTTGTAATCACCGCCCTGACGCTAAAAGCCTACAAAAACACATTGGACTGAGAAATTTAAGCATTTTTTGATAAAATATATCGTTATTGAAATTTAGAAAATCCCGTCAAAAGGATATTTATGCAAAATAAAATCGCAAATACGCTATTTATTCCGTTGATTGCAAGAATTCATGCAAGTAAAAATTTCAAGCAGTATTTTTACGATGAAACTGCGATGAAATTTGAAGATAAAATCCCGCAAAAATTCCTAAAAATTTCGTCCGAATACGAGTCTTTGGCTTCTGCTGCAAGATACTATGAAACCGACATTATGATAAAGGATTTCATTGCCACGCACGGCGTTTGCAATGTCGTAAATTTGGGCTGTGGCTTGGAGACTTTGGCATTTCGTTTTGGCAAAAATGGGGCGAAATTTTACGGCGTTGATTTGGCAGAAGTTATCGAATTTAGGCAAAATTTGCTACCGCAAAATGATAATGAAACTCTGATTAGTGACGATATGTTTGATATGAAATGGAGCGAAATTTTAGATAAAAGTTTGCCTACGATTTTCATCGCAAACGGCGTTTTTATGTATTTTACCGAGAAAAAAATATTAAATTTAATCGCAAATTTAAAGGCAAATTTTAAAAATTCCGAGCTTATTTTTGATGCTACGACAAAATTTGGCATAAGATGCGCGAATTTTTATGTAAGTAGATTTGGCGAAAATATGGCTAAAATGGAGTTTTGTGTGCAAAACATGGGCGAATTTGCTAGTAAGTGCGAGTGTGAAATTTTAAGCAAAACGCCGTTTTTCACCACTGCACGAAAAATGCTAAAAAATAAAACAAAACTCTCCACTCGCCTTACAATGGCATTTGTGGATAAATTTGACCTAGCGTTTATTTTGAGATTAAATTTGCGAAAATAAAAAATGAGCGCGAAACGATTGCGCATCAAAACGAGCTTCGGTATCGCCACAGCTTTTTGATTTACCCCATAAATTTAAGCTAAATTTCATATAATAGCAAAATTTAATTATTGCGAAAAAGGTTAGCAAATGGACAAAGAGGCCTACATTTACACGAAATTCAAAAGCAAACTAAACGGCGATGATTGCGCTATCGTGGGCGATTTGGCGTATTGCAAGGACCTTTTTGTCGAGGGCGTGCATTTCAGGCGCGAGTGGCTTAGCATGCACGAAATCGGCGCGAAAGCCATGTTGGTAAATATCTCGGACATGATCGCCAAAAACGCTAAGCCAAAATATGCTCTAATCGGGCTTTCGCTACCCGGGGACATTACCACCGCCCAGATTGACGAGCTGTGCGCTGGGTTAAACGAAACCGCGCAGAAATGGGGCATTGAGATTATCGGTGGGGATACGATTAGCGACGATAAAATTTACATTAGTATCACGATGATAGGCAAGTGCAAAAAGCCGATTTTCAGAAATGGTGCGAAGTGCGGGCATTTGATCGCGCACACGGGCAAGCTCGGCTATGTGGGAATTGATTTGCAAATTTTGCTAGGTGGGGGTAAAAGAACCGAAATTTCGCCAAATTCTCGCATGCTCCGCCCAGAACTCAGGGCGAAATTTTTCTACAAAGCCGCCAAATACATAAGCGCGTCTATGGATATCAGCGACGGGCTTGGGCAGGATTTGGAGCGCCTTTTGCGCGCTAGCGGCGTGGGTATGAGCTGGCTTGTTAGCCCCAAAGAATATGTGCTAAACTCGGGCGAAGAGTATGAGATTTTATTCGCGTTCGAGCCAAAATTTCTTAGCAAAATTTACGAAATCGCCTCCAAAACCAAAACCCCGATTAGCGTCATTGGCAAGGCAGAGGATCGAAATTTAGACAATACTTGTGAATTCAAGGGTGAAAGGCACCATTTTAGCGAGTAAATTTGCAAATTTTTAGAAAGGTTTTTTGTGAAAAAGTTAGTTATAGTAGCTATTTTAAGCGTATTTGCTTTTGGCGAAGACGGTTGTAAGAACAAATTTGCACAAGAAAAAATCGAAAGGTTAAAAGGAGAAGTAATGGATAATTTTACTACTTTGCGTGAAATAAAATGTGAAAACAATATTCTAACACACGATAGTATCTTTTCTGTTGATTTAGAAAAAATGGGCGAAAAAGAGAAATCAAATTTTTTATTTTTTATTGGAGAAATAGTAAAAAATAGATATTGTAATAGCGAAGATTTTGTTAATATTCGCAATGCAAATTTAACTTTTAAACGAATTATTAAAACGCAAAATTTGGATAATATTTATGAATACGAAGTTTCAAATAAGGATTGTTTGCGATAAATTTGTAATTTTGACTATTAAGTCTAAAATTCTAAATCGTGTTTTGTAAATTTTAAAAGCTACGCCCAAAATTTGCTTTTAAGTGTCATTGCGAGCCGTGTGAAAGCACGGCGTGGCAATCGCCAAAGCTTAAATTAAAAGTAGGGTAAATGGCAGAATTTTGAATTTTTGTTTCTTTTTGATAATTGCGAACCGCTAGAAATTTTTAAGTCTAATCCTTTTTTGCGGGGGCGGCGCTCAGAGTGGCGAGGCCCGCCCGCCCCCGCACCCCCACCCGGGCGACGCTTACAAGGTGGCGTGCTACGCACGCATTTATTTTACTGAATTTTGCTTCGCAAAATTTTTTGAGATTATAGTTTTGGGTAAAATTTTGAAAAAGCAAAATTTCGGACGCAGTATTTTTGGGTTGAGTTAGCGAAATTTAGCTTTTATCTAAAATTTTGCCCTCTATTCGCTTCAAAATCGCCACGATAATAAAGCTAATAATACAAAGCAAAATCCAGCTAGAAATCTTGCCAAAGCCAACTATTTGCCAGCTCTTGGCTTGGTTGGGATAAACCCATGCGCCAAAAAATGTAGCGATATTTTCGGCAACCCAGATAAAAAATCCGATTAGGCAAAACGCAAGGATAAGTGGCATTTCATACTCTCTTTGGCGCGGGCGAAAATAGACTTTCGCGCGAAAATACAGCGCGCAAACAGCGATTAATAGGACATAGCGAAAATCATAACCTATGAAATGGTGCGTGAAAAAATTCGCATAAATTAGCGCGCAAAGGGCGAAACTAGCGTGTGAGCGGGGCATGTTTTCTAGCCGTAAATGCAAAATTCGCCATGCCTGAATCATATAGCTTCCCACCGCCGCATACATAAATCCGCTATAAAGTGGCACGCCATAAATTTTAAACACTCCCGCCTCAGGGTAACTCCACGAGCCGATAGCTGGGTGGGTTTTGAAAATCTCTAAGGCTAGCCCAATGGCGTGAAAAAGGCAAATCGCGCAAAGCTCGCGAAGACTTTCGAATTTAAACGCCACAAGCAAAATTTGCAAAATCAAAGCCGAAATTAGCAAAAAATCATAGCGCGCGATGAAGCCCAAATTTAGGTATTTTGAGGCGAAAAGTAGCACAAAAAATGAGCCAGCAAAAATGCAGGATTGGATTTGTTTTAGCCCAAAAGCCCAAAATTCGGCGATGAAAAATTTCATTTTTCGTTTATTAGATTTCGCACGACATAACTGGCGATAAAAAGCCCAAAACTAGCCGTTACGCCCATGAAACTGCCAAGCTTTTCGCAGCGCGGAAGCTCGGAGCTAAAAACGCAAGGAAAATCGCCGCAAAATCCTGCTTTTTTGAGTTCGTAGCGAAATTTGCGCGCAAATGGGTCGGTGTGGGTTTTCCACACGGAGGCGATTTCGATTTTGGCGGGGTTCAGCCGTTTGGCTGCGCCAAGAGAGCTTATGAATCTCACATTTTTTTCGTGTGCGAGCGTGGCAAGCGCGATTTTGGCGCCCACATCATCGATTGCGTCGATTATGAAGTCAAATTCGCCTATGTCAAAACCAGCTAAAAATTCGCTATCTATTTTGGCGCAGATTGCGCGCACGCCTTCAAATTTACGCGCGAAAACTTCTACCTTTTTCTCGCCTAAATTTTCGCTTGCAAATTGTCTGTTTTGATTGGTGATGTCAAATTCATCGCAGTCAATCACGCTTAAATTTACCACGCCACTGCGATACAGCGCCTCGATGAGTGCGCCTCCTACGCCACCACAGCCACACACAAGCACGCGCGCATTTTGCAAAATTTCAAATTTCTCGCCAAAAATCCAGCGCGCTCTGGTGAAGCGATCATTTATTTCATAATCCACTCTTCAAGCCCCTTTAATTGCTCATTTGCGGTCAAATTTAACTGCACCGGCGAGAGCGTAGCATAGCCCTTCATCAAAAGGTCTATGTCGCTACCTGCGTTTTTTTCGCTATCAAACTCAAAAACCGCATTTCCTAGCCAGTAATACTCTTCGCCGCGCGGATTGCGATTTAGCGTGGCGTCGTGTCCGTAAAATTTCTCGCCAAGCCTCGCGCATTTTAGCCCCAAAAACTGGGGCGCACTCACAGCCGGGACATTTAAATTTAAAAACTGCTTTGGCGGAAGCGGAAAACCGGTAGCAAAAATCTTTTTAACCAAATTTCGCGCTAATTTGCAAGCTAGGCTAAATCCGTATTTATCCAGTGAATCTGCGCTGTAATACTGGCTGATTGCGATTGCAGGAATTCCTTGCAAAACCCCCTCCATAGCCCCTCCGCAAGTGCCTGAGTATGTGATATCCTCGGCTATATTTGCGCCGTGATTTATGCCAGAAATCACAAGGTCGGGTTTGCGCGAATACAGGGCTTGAAGTGCGAGATACACGCAATCGCTAGGCGTAGCGTCGTCGAGTTTGTAAAAATCATCGCCGATTGCGATGAAGCGAAGCGGTCGAGTGAGCGTGAGAGAGTGCGAGCAGGCGGATTTTTGCGAGCTTGGGGCTACGATAGTGATATGCGCGATATCCCTTAGTGCGCTCGCAAGTTCTAAAAGTCCCCTAGCTTCGAAGCCATCGTCGTTTGTGATTAAAATTTCGTGCATTAAAGCCCCTTGCTTAGGCAAAAGCTCTCATCGACATCACTAGATGAGAGTGGCGAGGCTGGGTCATCGTAGAAAAATCTATGGCTAAATTTCACGCCATGTCGAAGCAAAATGCGCTTGCTAGGCGAGTTGCAAGCTTGATTTGCTAGGACGATTTGGAAGGATTTGAGATAATTTTCCTTATTTTTTGGGCTCATTTCGCCCCATTTTGAGGATAGTTCGAAGTGGTAAATCGCGCTAGCTCCCTCGTTTGTAACATCTACTAGCCTTGCGCCGTTAAAATCAGCCTGCGCGCCAGGGTGAGCGCGAAAACTATCGCTGATTTGCCTTGCGATACCCTCTGGGGCGTTGTTTGCGGTCATTGTCTTTGCCACTTTTATGGCACTATCTGGTTCGTCGATTTGCATTTTTTGGTAGCTCGGAGTGGAAGCGCACCCTGCCACAAATAGCGCACAAATGGCGCAAATTAGGGATTTTTGCATAATTTTTCCTTGTGATTAAAATTTAAAAATGTTTAATTTTAGCACATTTTGATATAATTGCCAAAAATTAAAAAAGGTAAGAGTTTGAATTATTTGATTTCGTGTTTGGAGCCGTCTGCAAATCTGCATTTTAGCGAGGTTTTGCGTGAAATTTTAGCCCTCGATAAAAACGCTAAAATTTATGGTATTTTTGGCGAGGAATTTAGCGCGCACGGCGAGCCGTTGTATAAATCGAGCGAATTTTCGGCAATGGGGTTTGTGGAGATTATCCCGCTGATTTTCAAGGCAAAAAGGGCGTTAAAGCAGATGTGCGAGCTAGCAAAAAACTGCGATGTGGTGCTATTAATCGATAGCCCAGCCTTTAACCTGCCCCTTGCAAAGGCTCTGAAAAAATCGGGCGCGAGTGCGAGGATAGTGTATTATATCTTGCCCCAAATTTGGGCGTGGAAGCGCGGTAGAGTCAAAGCTTTGCAAGAAAATTGCGATTTTTTGTGTGGAATTTGGCAGTTTGAGAGGCAGTTTTATTCTAAAATTTTGGATCTAAATTTTGAAAATTTGCCAAATTTAAGCGATAAAAGCGGGTTTTGCTTCGTAGGACACCCGCTTTTAGATGAAATCAAAGAGCGCAAAAACTCGTATGAAAAAAACGGCCTAATCGCCTTTATGCCGGGCTCTCGCAGGGCTGAGATTTCGCGGCTTATGCCAGTTTATAGGGAATTAGCCGAAAAGCTAAAAAGCGAAAATGCAAATTTAAAATTTAGCCTAGTTGTGCCACCATTTTTGGCGGATAAGGTGGAGCAAATTTACGGCGATACGCGCGGTTTTAGCATAGAAACTGATGCTATAAAAACCCTAGTAAAAAGCGAATTTGCCTTTATCTGCTCTGGGACTGCGACCCTGCAAGCTGCCCTTATTGGCACACCTTTTGTGCTTTGCTACAAAGCCAAAGCCCTAGATGTCGCGATCGCGCGCAGGTTTGTGAAGCTAAAACATGTCGGCCTTGCAAACATAATCTTTGATTTTTGCGAAAAAGACGAGCTTCACAAAGAATTAATCCAAGAAGAAGTGAGTGTGGCTAATCTCTACGACGCATACGCCCTGCGCGATGATGAGCGCTTTGCGCGCGCTTGCGTGGAGCTTAGAGAGTATTTGGCTATGCCAAGTGCGAAAAATGTGGCGCGAATTTTAACGACAAACGCGAAATTTAAAGTATAATTAGAAAAATTTGAAAAAGGATTGCTATGAGTATCACAGAACCCATGACCTCTTACGGATACGAAAAAATCACTGCCGAGCTTAAAGAGCTCCAAAATGTCAAACTCCCGCACATCATCAAACAAATCGATATCGCGCGAGATCACGGCGATTTGAAGGAAAATGCCGAGTATCACGCGGCGCGCGAGGAACAGGCGTTTTTGCTCTCTCGCATTGCCGAGCTAAACGACATACTCTCGCGCTCTCGCATAATAGATCCCGCAAGCTATGAGCACGATAAGGTCAAATTCGGCTCTACCGTGACTTTCATGGATGTGGAAACCGAAATCGAGGAAACCTATGTCATCGTGGGGCTTATGGAGGCTGATATTTCCAAAAGACTGCTTAATATCAACACCCCGCTAGCGCGCCAACTTTTGGGCAAGGCCGAGGGCGATGAAGTGGTGCTAAGCTTGCCAAGTGGCACCAGAGATGTCGAGATTATTAGCGTTAGCTACAAACCGATTAAATTTTAAGGCGAGACTATGAAAAGAGCTGGAATCATCGGCGTAGGGGGATATACTGGGCTTGAACTAGTTAAAATTTTACTAGCTCACAAAGGCTTTGAAATTTCGTATCTTGCCGCTACTAGTGAGGGCGAAATTTCTGAGATTTTCCCGCAGTTGGCTGGGATTTTGGATATGAGGGTGCAAATAGCAGATCCAAAAACTGCCGCGCAAAGTTGCGATGTGGTGTTTTTGGCGCTTCCGCACGAAAAGGCAATGGAGTTTGCGAGTGAAATTTTAAAATTTCCTAGCGTCAAAGTCGTGGATTTAAGCGCGGATTATCGCCTATCGCTTGAACTTTACGAGAAAAACTATACCAAACATTTAGACCCGCTAAATTTAGCCCACGCTGTGTATGGTTTGGCTGAGCTAAATGCCGAAAAAATCGCTTCTGCAAGGCTAGTGGCAAATCCTGGCTGCTATCCGACATGCTCGGTTCTAGCTGCTGCGCCGTTTGTGAAATACATGGATAGCAAAATTGGCGTTTTTATCGACGCAAAAAGTGGCGTCAGTGGCGCAGGCAAGGGGCTAAAAGCCACTAGCCATTTCGTGAGCGTCAATGAAAACATAAACGCATACTCACCACTCACTCACCGCCACGCAGACGAGATTATGGAACAACTTAGCCTAATAAATGGCGCGGAATTTAGCGTATCTTTTGTGCCAAATTTAGCCCCATTTACGCGCGGAATGCTTGCAAGCGTCTTTGGCGTGCTAAAAGAGAGTATCGACGCGGAGAAAATTTTGCGCGAATTTTATGCAAATTCGCCTTTCGTGCGTGTGCGTAGTGAGCCAGTGTCTGTGAAAAATGTCGCAGGAACGCATTTTTGTGATATTTTCGTCAAAACGCAAGGGGATAAAATTTGGATAAACTCGGCAATCGACAATCTGCTAAAAGGCGCGTCAAGTCAGGCTGTGGCAAATGCGAATTTGATGTTTGGCTACGATGTGGGCGAGGGTTTGCCACGCCTAGGAAATAGCATTTAAATCGTGGAAAATCTGCAAATAAAGCCCGGAGCTGTTTTTATCAGCGACGCGCACGATAACGCGAACAAGCGAAATTTCCTGAAATTTTTGCGAAATTTAAGGGGCGCGAAAACACTGCCGCCGCAAATTTTCATGCTTGGCGATATGTTTGATTTCCTCGCAAATACGACATTTGTGCGCGAATTTTACGCCGAATATATCACCATAATCAACGAAATTTCGCAAAAATGCGAAATTTATTATTTCGAGGGAAATCACGATTTTAATTTAGAGGCTATTTTCCCGCACGCAAGGGTCTTTGCAAACTGCGCCCAGCCGGCAAATTTTAGCTTTAAAGGCGAAAAAATCCAAATCTCTCACGGCGATATTTTTTTGCCAGCTTTGACAAAATTTGCGCTTTTATCACTGCGAAATAGGGCGTTTTTGAAATTTATGGATAAAATCGATTGTGCGCTAAATTTTAAAATTTCAAAAATGATTTTAAAAAGCCAAGAGAATAAAATTTTGTATAAAAAGGCTGAGAATTTCAAATCCTATATCGAGCCAAAAATCCACAACTACACCGCGCCTATCGTAATCGAGGGGCATTATCACCAAGATGAAATTTTAGAATTTGAGGGCGTAAAATATATAAATTTAAACTCATTTGCCGTGAGTGAGAAAATTTACGAGGTGCAAAATAGCCAAAATTTTGAGCTCTTTTCAAAAAACTTAAATTAAAACTTAGATATAATTGCTTTTTTTTATAAAGGAAATTTAATGATAAAACTTTGTGTGTTTGATTTCGATTCTACGCTTATGGACGGGGAGACGATAACGAATTTTGCAAAAAGCGTAGGAAAAGAAAAAGAGGTTAAAGAGATTACAAAGCGCGCAATGGCGGGCGAGATTGATTTTTTCGAGAGTTTGCAAGAGCGGGCTATGTTTTTAAAGGGTATGAAATTTAGCGATATGCAAAAAATCGCGCAAAATTTGCCCTTTGTGCCAGGCGCAAAAGAGCTTATAAGCTATCTCAAAGCCAAGGGAATTACCGTCGTGGTGTTTAGCGGTGGATTTCATGTGGCGACTGACTGGGCAAAAGAGGTGCTAGGATTTGATGCGAGTTTTGCCAATATCTTGCACCGAAAAGACGGCGTTTTAACCGGTCATGTGGGTGGAGAGATGATGTTTGGCTACTCCAAAGGCGTGGTCTTGCAACAGCTCAAAGCGATTTTGCATTTAAGCGCAGATGAGGTTATGTGCGTGGGAGACGGGGCAAACGATGTGGCGATGTTTAGAGAAGCGGGGCTAAGAATCGCGTTTTGCGCTAATGAAATTTTGAAAAAAGAGGCAACTCATTGCGTGGATAAAAAAGATTTAAGGGAGATAATGCAATATGTATAACGACGATATCAAATTTAGCTTGTGGTGCGATTTTATCGAGCGCGATTTTATCGCAAAGGAATTTGGCGAATTTCTCGCAAAAGGCACATTTAATGGCGCGACCTCAAATCCCTCTATTTTCAAAAACGCCATTACTACCTCCCAAGCTTACGGCGCGCAAAAGGCGAAATTTGCGCACAAAAACACAAAAAAACTTTATGAAATTTTAGCTATAACTGATATCAAAAACGCCGCAAACGCGCTTTTGGCAAACTACGCTAAGGGCGATGACGGCTTTATTAGCATTGAAGTAGATCCTAGCATTTCAGATGATGCAGCGGCTATGATAAAAGAGGGCAAAAGGCTGTTCGCGCAAATTGCCATGCCAAATGTGATGATAAAAGTCCCAGCGACCCAGGCTGGATACGAGACGATGAGAGCTTTGACGAGGCGCGGTATAAATGTAAATGCGACCTTGATTTTCTCGCCAGAGCAAACCACAAAATGCCTAGAAGCGATTAAAGAGGGCACAAGCGAGTTCGCGGCTAAATTTGAAGGCGTAAAACTTCCGCAATCTGTGATTAGCATTTTTGTTAGCCGTTTTGATAGAGCCCTTGATGAGGATATGAAAAAAGCTGGCTTAGAGCCCGCAAAAATCGGCATTATGAACGCTACGAAATGCTATAATATAATCGCAAAGGAAAATTTGCCGTTTGTTAGGGCGCTTTTTGCTAGCACGGGGGTAAAAGGTGGCGAAATCCCTGCGGATTATTATATAAAAGAGCTTTTGTATCCGCTTAGCGTAAATACTGCCCCGCTTGATACAATCAAGGCTTTTATAGGGGCAAAATGTGAGTCAAAAACTCCATTTAGCGATGAGGAAATTGATAAATTTTTCGCTGATGTCGCGCAAAAGGCTGGCATTGATATGGATAAAATTTACAAAAAGCTTTTAAAAGATGGCTTAGTGGCTTTTGAACAAGCATTTGATGAGATTATGACAACACTTGAAAAGGAGAAATAATGGCTGACGCAATTGATTATTCACAATATCAAGTCGATGTAAGCACGCTGGATTTTAAGCAACGCGATAGACTTGATAAATTTTTGAATTTTTTGGTTCAAAATGGCGGTAGCGACTTGCACCTAAAAGCAGGTTCTGTGGTGCGCGGTAGGATTAATGGTGAGCTTGTAAAATTTACAAAAGATCCTTATCTTAAAGAGGATATGATGACTTTGGCAAAAGAGCTTTTAAAAACTCGTTTCCCAGAGATGATTAAAAACAAAAGTGTGGATTTTACATACAAATTAAACGACGAATACCGCTTTCGTGTAAATATCTTTTTTCAAATTGACGGCGTAAGTGCGGTATTTAGAACGATTCCAGTTAAAATTCCTACAATTGATGAGCTAGGACTTCCAAAAAGTATCAAAGAGATCTGCGATACTGCTATGCGCGGCGTCGTGCTTCTAACTGGTCCGACAGGTAGCGGTAAAACAACCACAATCGCTTCTATGCTAAATCGCATAAACCACGCTAGAACGAGCCATATCGTTACGATTGAAGATCCGGTTGAGTTCGTTTTCAAAGATGATAAATGTATCATCAACCAACGCGCTATCGGCGAGGACTGCAACACTTTTGCTGATTCGCTTCGTGCTGCGCTTCGTGAAGATCCAGATGTTATCTTCGTGGGCGAGATGCGTGACCTTGTGACGATTGAGACTGCGCTTCATGCTGCCGAGACTGGTCACCTTGTCTTTTCTACCGTGCATACAATCGACGCCAAAGAGACAATCAACCGTATCGTTGCGATGTTTGAACAAGCAGAGCAAGAGCGTATCCGTATGACACTAGCTAGCGTTATCGAGGCTGTAATCTCACAACGCCTTGCACGCACAATTGATGGAAAACGCGTGGCGGTAGTTGAAATTTTGCGTAAAAATACCCGTATTAGAGATATGATTTTAGAAGGACGCGACTCTGAAATTCCAGACGCAATCGCTGATGGACGCAATACTTATGGTATGCAAACTTTCGATCAACACCTACTTGATCTGTATGTCCAAGAGGTGATTACGAGAGATGAAGCCCTTGATAAGGCCTCTAAACGCAACGACTTAGAGCTAAAAATGAAAAACGCAGACCTAGCGAAAAAACGCGGTATTATGCTCGCAAACGGCGAGGATATCCCAGATCAACTCGCAGAAGAGGTCGTTCAACTCCAAGATATTCGTCGTTAAATTTACGCTAGCAAGAATTTCTTGCTAGCACCCTTTTATAAAGCTATATTAAAGTTAAATTTTAGTAAAATCAGCCCCTATTTTTTTTAAAGGAAAACTCATGTTAGAAGGTATCGTTAGAGATAGTATCGGTAAAAAGGCTTCTAAGTCTTTAAAACGAGATGGTTATCTAATCGCTAATATTTATGCGAAAGGATTACAAAATATAAATGCTGCGTTTAAAACAAACGATTTTATCAAAGCAGTTCGCAGCAAAAATACTTTGCCTTTCGAGGTAAAAGTGGGCGATAGCACATACAAAGTAGTAGTGCAAGAATACCAAAAACACCCTGTAACAAACGCCCTAACTCATGTTGATTTACGCGTTGTAGATGACAATGTAGTTAGCAAATATCTTGTTCCAGTTTATACAACAGGTATCGCAAAAGGCCTAAAAAACAAAGGTGTTTTAGTCCAATCAAAACGCCGCTTAGCTGTAAAATGCGCTGGTAAAGATCTACCAGATAGCTTTACGCTAGATGTTACAGATCTAGATTTAGGCGATTTTATCCTAGTTCGCGATATCCCTGTAAAAGATGGCGTAAGCATTATCATGGATGGCTCTGTTGCAGTTGTCGGAGTAACTTCGGCTAAATAGGTGAGCTATGATACTGCTCGTCGGACTTGGTAATCCAGGGGAGAAGTATTCTCACACTAGGCATAATGTAGGATTTATGCTAATCGACGCTCTGCTAAGCAATGGCGGTTTTAGCGATGTTAGCGGGGCGAAATTCCAGGGTGAGCTTTATAAAAAAGGCTCACTTCTACTTCTTAAACCTCAAACTTTTATGAATTTAAGCGGAAATGCTGTCAAAGCGGTTTGCGATTTTTACAAACCTGATAGAGTTATCGTAATCCACGACGATATTGATTTGGCTTTGGGTGCGATTAAATTTAAGCTTGGCGGAAGTGCTGGTGGGCACAACGGGCTTAAATCAATCGACAATCTAATCGGGACTGAATATGAAAGAGTGCGTATCGGCGTGGGCAAAAAGCCAGAAGGCTGGGACGCTGCAAATTTTGTTTTGGCTAAATTTGGGGACGATGATACAGAAAAACTAAGCCAAATTTTAGAGTATGCCAAAAAGGCTGTAAATGAGCTAATTCGCAGCGATATAGATGAAATTTCGCAAAAATTCACGATAAAAAAGGTTGCGCAATGAAGCTGTATGCCAAATATGTAAGCCTTGTTTATCTTAAATATTTTTTTATTTTATTTGTAGCTTTGGACTTTTTTTATGTGGGAATCGATGTCTTAACCAATCTCAAAGACTTCCCGCAAAGCGCCAACACAGGGCTTTTATATGTGGCACTAACAGCTGGCGTGGCGATTACTTATATTTTGCCATTAAGCCTGATTTTTGCGCTAATTATAATGATTTTTAACATGATTCGAAGTAGCGAGCTTATCAGCTTTTACGCCCTTGGCGTGAGCAAAAACGCCCTGATAATCCCGCCATTTTTGATATCGCTTTTTATCACGCTAGGATATATTTATCTAAATACCACCCCTTTTGCCTATGCTTTGAAATTTCAAAAGAATTTGACGGATTTTACCCCGGTAGGGCCTGAGATGTTTCTCAAATACGAAGGCAAATATGTCTATATCAACGGACTTCACCAAAACCACGCTGATGAGATGATAGCATTTGATATTAACGCTAGCGAGTTGCAAAGTAGAATTTGGGCTAAAAACGGCGAATACAGCGCGAAAGAATGGAAATTTAGGGAGGGCGAAAAAACCCAAATTCCTACAAATTTAAGCCTTGGCGAGGCTGGGTTAAAAAGGGAAAGTATCCAAAACGAAGCCATGCTAAGAGGCTTTAACCCAAGCTCGATCGAAAGCGTGTATGATACGAGCAATGTCTATTCGATCAAAGACGCGATTCGCTCTATCAAAACCTTCGCAAACCAGGGCGTCAATGTAAATTCAATCAAGGCAAATTTATACAATATGATATTTTTCCCGCTTTTTGCGCCGATTATGATTTTAATCCTTTATTATTATTTTCCGATTACTGGCAGGTTTTTTAACCTAGCTCTTATGAGTTTTGGATTTTTTATCATTACGCTGTGTGCGTGGGGGCTGTTTTTCGTGCTGATTCGCTTCTCGCTTAATGGCGTGATACTCCCAGAATTAGGCATTATTGTGCCGATTTTGCTACTTTTAGTATTTGCGATTTGGCTGGTTTTTAAGCATCGTTAAGTCCGAATTTGCTAAAATGGGCAAAATTTTTTACCGAAAGAAAATATATGAATTACAAAAATTTAGTCTCAAAATACGGCTCTCCACTTTATGTTTATGATTTCGACGAGATTACGAAAAATTATGAATTGCTAAAAGGTGCATTTGCAGCGCGCAAATCGCTAGTTTGCTTCGCTATTAAGGCAAACTCAAATTTAAGCATTTTGCAACATTTAGTAAGGCTAGGAAGCGGGTTTGATTGCGTGAGTATCGGCGAGGTCAGACGCGCGCTACTAGCTGGGGCAAATCCGTATAAAATCATATATTCAGGCGTGGGGAAGCAAGATTACGAGCTAGAAGAGGCGTTAAAAAGCGAAATTTTATATATAAATTTAGAGAGCGAAGCCGAAATGTATCGCCTAGAAAAAATCGCGCAAAATTTGGGCAAAACCGCTAGGATTAGTATCCGCGTAAATCCAAATGTCGATGCCAAAACCCACCCATACATTTCTACTGGGCTTAACGAAAACAAATTTGGCGTTAGCATTGATAATGCGCGCGCTATGTATCTTTACGCCAAAAAGTCTGAATTTTTAAATCCAGTTGGAATCCACTTTCACATAGGCTCGCAGCTAACTGACATTTCGCCGATCCACGATGCAGCGAAAATCGTAAGCGATCTTTTGCGCGAACTGCTTGCAGCGCAGATTGAGATTAAATTTTTCGATATCGGCGGAGGGATTGGAATCCGCTACAAAGACGAAAAACAGGTTAGTTTGTATGATTATGCACAAGGAATTTTGGCTGTTTTAAGTGGCTTAGATGTTACGATTACATGCGAGCCGGGCAGGTTTATCGTAGGAAATGCGGGCGAGTTTATCACTAGCGTTTTATACGAGAAATACAACGGCGCCAAACGCTTTGTCATCACAGACGGAGCTATGAACGATCTAATCCGCCCAAGTCTATATCAAGCCTATCACGAGGTCGTAGCAGTGCAAAAAGAGGGCGAAAGCTCGCTTTGTGATATCGTAGGGCCGATTTGCGAGAGTGGCGATTTTTTAGCCAAAAATGTAAATTTGCCAAATTTAGACCACGGCGATATTTTGGTGATAAAAAGCGCAGGAGCGTATGGGTTTAGCATGTCTAGCAACTACAACACGCGCCCGCGTCCAGCTGAGGTGGCTATTAGCGAGGGCAAGGATCGCCTAATCAGAGCCAGAGAGAGTTTCGAGGATCTCGTTGCAAACGAAAAAAAATATATGGAAGAGTGATGAAAAGCATAGAAGATTTACGCGTAGGGATTGATAAAATCGACGATGAGATTATTCGTTTGATTGATTTGCGTATGGATTATGTCAAAAAAATCGGCGAATTGAAGCAGACCACAGGAAGCGCCGTGTATCGCCCAGAAAGGGAGCGTGCGATAATTTCTAGGCTTGATGGGGTAAAGCTAAAAAATTTAAACAAAGAGGCTATTGAGGCGATATTTTTTGAAATTTTCTCAGTTTCTAGAAATTTAGAAAAACCGCAAGTCGTAGCGTTTTTGGGGCCTTTTGGCACATACACTCACCAAGCAGCCAAGGCTAGATTTGGCGCGATTAGCACCTATGAGCCACTCTCAAACATCGAGGCAGTGTTTAAATCCCTAATCACCAAAGAGGCCAAATACGGCGTCGTGCCCATAGAAAACAACACCGAAGGCGCAGTCGGCGTTACACTGGATTGTTTGCGCAAATATCAAGAGGTCAAAATCGTAGCCGAAATTTATATGGATATCCACCACTCTTTGGTTACAAACTGCACGCAAACAGCCGAGATTACGCAGATTTTCTCTCACCCGCAAGCCTATAATCAATGCTTGAAATTCTTAGACGATCACGGACTTAGCGGGGTTAAATTTACAGCCACCAAATCCACTGCCAAAGCTGCCCAAGCCACGCTTGAAACCCCAAATTCAGCAGCGATTTGCTCTAAAATCGCAGCCGAGCTGTATGGCGTGCCTGTAATGTATGAAAAAATCGAGGATAATGCAAACAATCGCACGAGATTTTTCGTGCTAAGCGACTTCAAAAACCAAAGAAGCGATCGCAACAAAACCAGCATTTTGGCTAAAACCGATGATAAACCGGGTGGTTTAGTGGAGTTACTTCAAATGTTTCGCAATGAGGGGATAAATTTGACTAAATTAGAGAGCCGTCCGATTAAATCGCATGATTTCAAAAGTGTGTTTTATATCGATTTTGAGGGGCATATCGACGATGAGGGTGTGATTAGAGTGCTAGAAAACGCCACTCGCCACGCTCATGAAATAACTTGGCTTGGAAGCTATTTAAATGGAGATGAATAATGAAATTTAACAAATTTTTGGACGATTTGAGTAATTACGAGGCTGGAAAGCCAATCGAGCTAGTGGTGCGCGAATTTGGCGTGAAGAAAAAAGATGTGCTAAAACTAGCTAGCAACGAAAATCCATTTGGATCTAGCAAAAAAGCGCAAAAAGCCATTAAAAAATGCGCCACCTGTGCTCATCTTTATCCTGATGATAGTATGTTTGAGCTAAAAGACGCGCTAGCGGCGAAATTTGGCGTAAAAAGCGAAAATATCATAATCGGTGCAGGTAGCGATCAAATCATCGAATTTGCCCTTCACAGCGTGCTTAGTAAGGGTTTTGCGATACTTCAAGCAGGGGTAAGCTTTGCGATGTATGGCATTTACGCAAGGCACTGCGAGGGCAAAATTTATAAAACCAAAGAAATTTCGCACGATTTAGAGGCGCTAAAATCGCTTTACGAGGCGCATAAAAACGAGATAAAAGCGATATTTTTGTGTATGCCAAACAACCCTCTTGGCGAGTGTTTGGACGCTGAGAAAATTTACGAATTTATCGCTAGCGTGGATAAGGACACCCTCGTCATCATCGACGCAGCTTATAACGAGTTTGCCACATTTAAGGACAAAAACAAGCACCTTGACCCTAAATTTATAGCCACGCATTTCACAAACGCCCTCTATCTTGGGACATTTTCTAAGGCGTATGGGCTTGGGGGCATGAGAGTGGGGTATGGAATTGGTGAGAGTGGAATTATTAGCGCGCTTTATAAACTGCGCCCGCCATTTAATATCACCACGCCGACCTTAGCAGCGGCGATTGCGGCACTTGGCGATGATAAATTTGTGCAAAAGACCTTGCAAAACAACTTCCAGCAGATGAAAAAATTTGAAAAATTTGCCACCAAAAACGGCATTAAATTTCTACCAAGTTATGCAAATTTCATAACATTTATGCTAGGCGAAAATCAAAATTCAACCCAAATTTGCGACGCTCTTTTGCGACAAGGTATAATTTTGCGAAATTTAAAGAGTTATGGATTAAACGCGATTCGCATTACAATCGGGCTTCCGAAGCAAAATTCGCGCGTTTTTAAAGCCTTAAAAGAGTTGTTATAGTGGATATCAAAAACAAAAGCCTAACCGAACTTAGCGAACTTTGTGAGCAAATTCGCACCAGAATTGTCGAAGTCGTGAGCCAAAACGGCGGTCATCTTAGTTCAAATATGGGCGCTGTCGAGGCGATAGTGGCTATGCATGTGGTTTTTGATAGCGCAAAAGATCCATTTATCTTCGATGTCAGCCACCAAAGCTACGCGCACAAGCTTCTGACTGGGCGTTGGGACGAATTTAGCTCTTTGCGTAAATTTGGCGGACTTAGCGGATATACTAAGCCTAGCGAAAGCGCGCATGATTATTTCGTAGCTGGGCATGCTAGCACCTCGATTAGCCTAGCTGTGGGCGCAGCAAAGGCGATCAAACTCAAAGGCGAAGACAGAGTGCCTGTGGTGCTAGTAGGGGACGGCTCGATGAGTGGGGGTATGACTTATGAGGCGATGAACGAGCTAGGGGATTTGCATTTGCCTTGCGTAATCATACTAAATGATAACAAAATGAGCATTTCTAAGCCAATCGGCGCATTTAGCAAGTATCTTAGCCAGATGATGGCGGGCGAGACATATCAAAAATTTAAATCGCGCATAAGAGAGCTTTTATCTCACGCGCCAGAGAGTGCTACATACATGGCAAGGCGCTTTGAAAATTCACTAAAACTCATAATTCCTGGCATGTTTTTCGAGGAGCTTGGCCTTGAATACATCGGCCCCGTTGATGGACACAACCTAGGCGATCTAATTAGCGCATTTAAGGTCGCAAAGAGTGCTAAAAAGCCCGTAATCGTGCATATCCAAACAATCAAAGGCAAGGGTTATAAAAACAGCGAAAACGACGACGGCAACTGGCATGGTGTGGGAGCTTTCGACATAAAAAGTGGCGAATTTAAGAAAAAATCGGACGCGAAATCAGCTACAAAAATTTACCAAGAAGCCCTTTTGGAGCTAGCGCAGGCTCACTCTGATGTAGTTGGCGTAACAGCTGCTATGCCAAGCGGGACTGGGCTAGACGCGCTAATTGAGCGTTTCCCTGATAGATTTTGGGATGTGGCGATTGCCGAGGAGCATGCGATAACCTCAATGGCAGCAATGGCAAAAGAGGGTTTTAGGCCATACATTACGATATATTCGACCTTCATGCAGCGCGCAGTCGATCAAGTAATCCACGATTTAGCGCTTATGGGCTTAAACGCAGTAATCGCCATGGATAGGGCTGGAATCGTGGGCGAGGACGGCGAGACGCACGAGGGCGTGTTTGATATCAGTCTATTTAACGGGGTTCCAAATTTAAGCATGTGTGCGCCGTGCGATGAGGCGAGTTTTAGGGCTTTGATGAGGTATTCGCACGAGCATAAGGGGATTTTGGCGATTCGCTATCCGCGCGGAAGTTTTACGATGCAAAGCTTAGAGCCAAATTTCGGGCAAATTCCTGAAATTTCGCCATTAAAATCGAGATTTATCAAAGAGTGTGAGACTAGCCAAATCGCATTTATCGGCTATGGAGATAGCACCGGCAAGGCGTGCGAGGTAGCAAAAATCCTAAATGATAAAATGAGCGTAAATATTGTTGATTTGGTCTTTGTAAAGCCGCTGGATAGAGAATTTTTACTAAATTTAGCGAAAAAAACCAAAATTTGGTTCGTATTTAGCCAAAGTATGAAAAAAGGCGGTGTGGGCGAAATACTAGGCGCGTTTTTACAAGAGGAAAATATTCAAAATGTAAAAATTATTTCTTATGAATTTGACGATATTTTTTTACCGCACGGAAGCACCGCAGATGTGGAGAAATCGCTAGGTTTAGACGCGCAAAATTTGGCAAAGGTAATATCAAATACAAAAAATTATCAATTAGTATAATTTTAGTTTAATATTTTTTTGCATATAATGAGTAAATTTTATCTAAGGACGACATTATGACACATGTAGATTTGCTCAAAAACTGCGGGCTCAAAGCCACGCCACAACGCCTTTGTATCCTAAAAGTGCTAGACCGCCACGAGCACCCAAATATCGACTCGCTCTATGACGGGATTAAAGAGGATTACCCATCAATCTCACTTGCTACGGTTTATAAAAATTTAAATAGATTGCTTGATGAGGGCGTGGTTGTCGAGGTAAATACTCCAAACCAAAAGCCAAGATACGATATCTACAACACCCCGCACATGCATGTCGTTTGCGAAAAATGCGGAAATGTCAGCGATATGTTTATGGGCGATATTTTTATGGACGATATGCGCACCAGTGTCGAAAAACAGCTTAAAAATTTTGTCCGCAAACTAAATATCACAGCCACAGTTGAAGACTGCGAGTTTTGTAGGTAATATAAGCTTAAATTTGCTATCATTACCCATTTTATTTTTGGAGTGGGTATGAAGACAAAGCGCAAATTTCTACTTTATGATAGGGCGATTTTATTTGCATTGCAAGATGCTGGCGTCAAACTTCGCAAAAGCGATGTTAGCTGGTTTTATACATCATTTTCGCCCGAAATTTACTATGTCTGCGAAAACAATACCTTCACGCTTCATCATAAAAAAGAAGATCTCATCCGCGAGGCTTTGAAATTTAAAATTTCCAAAGACGATTTTAGCGAAGCTAAGGCCGATATGCAGGGCGAAATGGTGCAAAAATGCCGTTATGGCTTTGCGAATTCTCAGGCTGATTTTCACCTAGAAATTTATTCTGGTAGGCTATCTACGCTAATCACACTAGTTGCGAATTTCAAAAGCGAAGAAGCTAGCAAGAAGTTTGATTTTATCAAAACATTTGGCGAGCACGAATTTTTAGATATCAGCGATGATTTTCGCTACAAAACACGCTATTTAGCGCGTTTTGGCAAGCCTTGCGAAAAGCTAAATTATGGCTTTGCCAAAAGCGTTTTTGAAAAATTTGACGATATAAAATTTCAAATCCCGCCATACGCCGATAGCGCGCAAAGTGCTGGCGTGATTTTTGCTAAAATTTATTCGCAAATTTTAAAATCGCACGATGAATATATGTGCGCCAAAGATGAGGAAGCGCTTCATAAATTTCGCATTGCAATGCGCAAAATGCGGGTTATGGTGAAATTTTTCGCTCCGCTTTTCGCGCCAAAAATCACTGATGAAATTTTAACTCATCTCAAAAACATCGTCGGCAAAACAAATCAAATGCGAGATATCGAAGTATTTAGCAAATTTTTGGTGCAAAACTCCGCCCCGGCGCACTTTGGAGCGCAGATGAATACACTTGGGCGCAGTATCAATGAGCGCACAAAAAGAGCTTTAAGCGACGCTGAATTTGATAAATTTAGGGCTAAATTTGAGGATTTTTTGAAAAATTTAGGCGGAATTTACCTTAGCCCAGAGTATGAAAAAATCGCCAAAAAATTTATCTCAAATCGCCTAAACAAGGCGTTAAAAGCCCTTAGAGGCGTGATTAGCGAATTAAACGAAAAAAGTGAAATCGCCAAATTTCACGATGCGCGAATTTATCTAAAAAAGGTCCGCTACGAGCTTGAATTTTGCGCTAGGATTTATGAGAGCGCTAGGATCAGCGAGGCTTACAAGCAGGTAAAAATCGCGCAAGAGAGCTTTGGTGCGCTCCAAGATGTGAGTATTTGGCAAAATTTCATCGCCATGTATCAAAAAGCAAGCGATAAAAACGACGAGAGTTTTAAATACCTTTTAGCTCTAAATAACGAGCTAATTGCCAAGACAAAGTCCCTAAAAAGCGAGATTTTAGCTCACAAAGATGAGTTTTTAAAATCCATAAAAAAAGCAATTGCAAAAATCAAAATATACAGATAGGAAAAATCGTGGAAAAACAAGAAAAAATTATAAAAATGTTCGATGAAATCGCGCCTACTTATGACAAGGCAAACCGCGCAATCAGCCTTGGCGTGGATACTTCGTGGCGCAAAGCAGGCGTGGATAGTGCGCTTAGTCTATGCGAGAGTAAAAATGTCAAAATCGCCGATATTGCGTGTGGAACTGGCGATATGATTAAAATTTGGGAGGAATTAGCCCCAAAACACGGCGTTTCAATCGAGCAAATCATAGGGATTGACCCAAGCGTGGGCATGCTAGGCGTAGCCAAAGAGAAATTCAAAGACCACACCTTTATCACCGCGACTGCGACGCAAACGACGCTAGAAAACGCTAGCGTGGATATCGTAAGTATCAGCTATGGCATACGAAATGTAGTGGCCCTAGATGAAGCTTTGCGCGAGTTTAACCGCGTGATAAAGCCAGGTGGCTTAGTCGTAGTGCTAGAATTTACCAAAGCCCAAAACGGCGGGCTAGTATTTAAAATGCGCGATTTTTATGTCAGCAAAATTTTGCCATTAATTGGTGGCGCGATTTCGAAAAACAAGGAAGCTTACGAGTATTTGCCAAGCTCAATCGGCAATTTCCTAGACACCGCAAGCTTCAAAGAAAAGCTCATAAATTCGGGCTTTGAGCCACTTGTGATAAAGGGATTTAGCTTCGATGTGAGCACGCTTTTTATCGCCAAAAAGGTGCGCGATGCTTAGCGTCAGCGAAGTCAATGAAAAGGCCAAAGCGCTACTAGAAACGACCTTTGCTGGTATCGAGGTCGAGGGCGAGATCTCGAAATTTAGCGAGCAAAGTATAAGCAAACACTGGTATTTTACGATAAAAGACGAAAACTCAGCCCTTAATTGCGCTATGTTTCGCTTCGCCAATCAAAAGCTAAATTTCACGCCAAAAATCGGCATGCGTGTCGTGCTAACGGGCAAACTTACGATTTATCCAGCCTCTGGTGCGTATCAAATCCAAGTAACGCAAATGCGAGAAGCTGGGGCCGGCGAGCTAGAAATGCGCTTTAATGCGCTTAAAGAAAAGCTCTCTGGCGAGGGGCTTTTCGACGCGTCGCGCAAAAAACCGCTTCCGAAATTTCCTCGCCATATCGCGCTTATTACGAGCGCAGGATCGGCTGCGTGCGCGGATATGCTTAGAGTAGCAAACGATAGATTTCCTATGCTTAAAATCGATATTTACAACTCTTTGGTGCAAGGAACTAGCGCGCCAAGCTCGATCATATCGGCACTGCGCAGGGCTGATAGTGCTGGGTATGACGCGATTATTATCGCAAGGGGAGGTGGTAGCAAAGAGGATTTGTGGTGCTTCAACGACGAAATGCTCGCTCGCGAAATTTATGCAGCGCAAACGCCGATAATTTCGGCTGTGGGACACGAAATAGATTTTAGCATAAGCGATTTTGTCGCAGATCATCGCTCGCTCACGCCAACAGCGGCTATGGTGGATTTATTGCCTGAAATTTCCACGCTTTATCAGAATTTAGACGGCGCGGAAAATCAGCTACGAAAATTTATAAACGAAAAAATCGCAAATTTGCATAGTGAGCTTAAAATGCGATATTTCGAGCTAAAAAGCAAGTCTGTGGATACCAAAATCACGCAAAATTTGCTAAATTTGCAAAATTTAGAGATTAAATTTAAAAACACAATCGACGCCAAATTTGCAAATTTAACTCACCAAATCGAGCTAAAAAATGAAATTTTAAAACAAAAAGCAAGCTATTTTGAGCTCACAAAAGATTTAGTGCAAATCCAAAAAGATGGCAAAAAAATCAGCCTAGAAGAGTTAAAAAATGGCGATAAAATCGCGATTGTATCGCAAAATGCTAAAAAAGAGGCGCAAATATTAGATTAAATTTCAAGGAGGCAAAATGAGTAGAGTTATTAATTTCAGCGCTGGTCCTAGCACGATTCCGCTAAGCGTTTTAGAGCACGCTAAGGCCGAATTTACCGACTACAAGGGTCATGGATATTCGATTATCGAGATTTCCCACCGCACCAAAATTTTCGAGGAAGTCCTACATAGTGCAATGGCGCGCGTAAAACGGCTCTATGGCTTTGGCGAGAATTTCAAAATTTTGTTTTTGCAAGGAGGTGGCAGTTTGCAGTTCGCGCAAGTGCCTATGAATCTCATGACAAAAACAGGCTACGCTGAATACGCAAACACCGGCAACTGGACGAACAAAGCCATAAAAGAGGCGGAAATTTTAGGCATAAATCACCGCGTAATCGCAAGTAGTAAAGAGAGCAAATTCGACCATATCCCAGAGGTGAAATTCAGCGACGACGCCGATTATGGCTATATTTGCTCGAATAATACGATTTATGGCACGCAGTATAAGGCTCTACCGAAGTGCAAATGCCCGCTAGTCGTGGATAGTTCGAGCGATTTGTTTTCTAGGCCTGTGGATATTTCAAGCGTGGGGCTGTTTTATGGCGGTATCCAAAAAAATGGCGGTCCGGCAGGTGTAACAATGGTGGCGATCCGCGAGGATTTGCTTGATAGGGCTGATGATACCAGCACGCCTATGATTTTGCGCTACAAAACCCAAGCAAACGCCGATTCTATGTATAATACCCCAAATACCTTTGGAATTTATATGCTTGATTTGATGTTAGAGTGGATCGAAAACGAAATTGGAGGCCTAGCCAAAATGGCTGAGCGCAACGAGCAAAAGGCTGCGATTTTATACGAGGCAATCGACGCGAGTGGCGGATTTTACGCTGGGCATGCGAGAGCGGATAGCAGAAGCCTGATGAATATTAGCTTTAATATCGCAAGCGGGGCTGAGGTTGAGGCGAAATTTATCGATGAGGCTAGCAAGGCTGGTATGATTGGGCTCAAAGGACACCGCGTGCTAGGCGGAATCCGCGCGTCGCTATACAATGCAATCACAGCGCAAAATGTCAAAACTCTCGTGGAGTTTATGAACGAATTCGCCCGTAAAAACGGCTAAATTTTAAAATTTGGGCTAAATTTGGCAAAGGCTAAATTTAGCCATTTTCTTCAAATTCCGCTAGCGCAAACTCCAAAACACTGCACCGAAATTATTCTTATTGCAAGCGCAACGGGCGAAGTAATTTAGGCAAATTTTGCAAAAAAACTGACTTTAAATTTTTAATTCGTAGATTGCTTCGAATTTGCTACGCAAATTCTCGCAATGACAGATTATGCAAATTTTGCTCGCTATTGTCATTGCGAGGAGCGATAGCGACGAAGCAATCTACGACTTTAAAATTTAAAGTATGCAAATTTGCTGTCATTGCGAGAATTTGCGTAGCAAATTTGAAGCAATCCAGAAAAATTTAAATTCTAAATTCTACTTAAATTTAGCATTGAACGATTTTTTAAATTTTAGGCAAAATTTTGCTTTTCTTGTAAGGGGAGGGCGCGCTTGTTTGCTCTGCTTCGCGCGTTGCGCTCTGGGGAAACCTGCTTTGGCTTCCGCCTTGCACCGCTACGCTGGTTTTCAAGGAAACATCGGCTGACGCTGAGCGCTTCGCTTGTTTTGCGAGACGCTACCCTCCCCACATTTAATTCGCACGCAAAAGCGCTGTTCGCGCCTTTTGCACCGTGCGAATTTCCCCTGCAAAACCTTAGAAGTGGCTAAATTTAGAAAAACTTCGTTTTTCTAAATTTAGCTGGTTTTATTTTTCGTTACGGCTTCGCCGTTTTGGATTGCCTTGTCGCTATTGTTCCTTACAACGATAATGAATAACGCAAAATTTCAAATCTCGCCGCGGTTAAAGATATTTCTCATCGTGCGGAAAAAATTATCGGTAAATGTATCTTTGCGCAGGGTAAGTTCCAAAATCCACTCTTTGTAAGTTTTGCCCTTGCTAGCTAAAAGCTCGTCCAAAATTTTTTTGCTAGCCTTGATTCCGCCTGTTTTTTCAGCCTCCAAAAGCTTGGCATAAATCGGCGCGATTGTCTCAATCGCAGAGCGTGGTGGAGCCTTGCGGTATGCGGTATGCTCGTAAATCTCGCCACTTAGGGGATCGCGGTATGGGCGAAACTCTGTCATCACCCAATAATACCGCCCGTCTTTGGCTAAATTTTTAACCAGCGCGATAAAATCATGCCCTTGATTTATCTCGTCCCACATCATTTTAAAGGCGAGGCGTGGCATGTCTGGGTGGCGTATAATCGAGTGTGGCGAGCCTAGAAGCTCATCGGCGCTGTATCCACAAATATAGCAAAAATAAGTGTTGGCAAAGGTGATAAAGCCCTTGGTATCGGTTTTGGATACGATGTAGCGATCTGGTTCTAAGCGAATTTCTTCGTTTATGGGGGTTGGTTTTTTCATTTTGTCCGTTTTCCTTTTTTATAAAGCGATTATAATTTAAATTTGCTTATAAAACAAAATTTTTATCCTAGTTGCGCCTTGGTGGGCGAAATTTGAAAATTAATAAAGCTAAATTTGATTATAATTAGGGATTAAATTTGAGGCGATGAAATGGACGAAATATACGAAGCACTGATACAAAAATTACGAAATTTAATCGACAAAAACTCTGCCAAGGCCAGCGATTTGCGTAATGCTAGGGGGGACTTTTTCCCTAGCGAGGTCAAAATTTCCATTAAATGGGAATTTGACGGCGAATTTAGCGATGAGGTCGTAGCCGGTGGAGAAAACGCCTCAATCCATTTTGGCAAGGATAGAGCGGGGTTTGAAGCGCATGCAAGCGAGTGTATGAGCGAGGCCAAAAACAGCCAAAAACTGCATGAAATTTTACTTAGCTCGCTAAGAGAGGGCGCAAATTCGGCAATCGCAAGCGCGCAAGCACAGCAAAGGTATTATTCATTTAGCCCATTTAGTGTCTATGAGGGTTGCGAAAAATGCGCCCAAGAGGGCAAAATCGCCTGCAAAAAATGCGCAGGTTCAGGCACGCAAGATTGCCCAGCATGCGAGGGTGCGGGCAAACAACCCTGCTTTGTCTGCGCAGGTGCAGGTCAGATCCCAGCCACATACATTAAGGAGCAAAGCGACGGCTCTACCAAAATGGTCGAGGGCGTGCAAACCTGCCAAAAATGCGGTGGCGCGGGCTATGAAGAGTGCCAAAAATGCGCTGGCACGGGGAAATTGAAGTGCAAAGCCTGCGACGGGGCTGGTTGGAGCGATTGCGAAGTATGCGCGGGAAATGGCTTTTTTATCCGCACTAGAAGCGTTTGCGCAAATGCAAGTGCAAGCGCTAGAATCGGACTGCGCCAAATCGCTTATAATGATGAATTTTTGGCGTATTTGTGCGCGCAAAATTTAGAATTTATTGCTAGCAAAATCGCCTTTACCCAAAGCGGGGAAGAGCTTAGCGAAAGTGCGTGCGAGGCCGAATATATCGGCAAATGCAAGGTCGTCGAGCTAAGGTTTGAAATTTTTGATAAAAATTATGTTTTGGTGGGCTTTGGCAATCCGCTTAGTATCTTTATAAAGCCTAAAATTTTCGATGATTTATTCGCCGATGACGCCATAAATTTGGTCAAAATTCAATCCCAAGGCGGTATGAGTGCGCGTCAGGCTTATGGATTTTTCGAGAAATATTCCGCTCAGCCCGTGCTTGATAGCGCGATGAAAAAAATCGCTAGCGCGCCAAATCCTAGCGAGGACGAGGCTGCAAATATCGTAAAACGCTCATGCGAGGGCTTCATTGGCGATGAAATGGCGCGAAATATGAGCGCGATGATAAGGGGCTGTTTAGATAGGGTCTCGCCTACGCACTCGCGCGCCGTGTGGGGCGTGCTAGGCGCGATAGTATGGGTGCTAGGCGCGCTTGGGGCGTGTGGATTTATGGCGGGGGCGCTAGGCAAAAGCGCGCTAGTGGGGATTTTGGGCGCGTTGTGTGTTTTCGCTCTGAGCGCTAGCGTGTGCGGTGCGGCGCTGTGGGGGCTAAGTAGCGTTTGGACGCTGATAAAACAGCGCGAAATCCCAAGTGAATACCGCAGAAGTCTGCGAAATCGCCCTGCGTTTATGAAATTTGCGAAAATTTTGGCTGTTTTTGTGCTAGCTGGTGGCGTGTATGGGGCACTAGCGGCTAAAAACAGCGTCCCAAAAATCGCGCTTGCGGGCAAATTTGAAAATTTAGCCAGCCAGCTGTGCGCGAAATTTAGTTCTGGGGATAGCGCGAGCGCGCCCGTAGCGATAAAGGACGAGGGAAATTTCAGCGTCGTGATAATCCGCGATGCAAACGATAGCGTAAATATCAGTCAAAAAGAGAAAATCATCTTTATCCAAAAGGCTGTCGGAGCCAAGCAAGACGGGATTTTCGGGCGCAAAACCCGCGAAAGGGCGCAAAAATTTATCGAGCAGAATTTAACCAGCGTAGATGAAATTTACGAAGCCGTGAAAAAGAAGCAGAATTTAGAATAATATAGAAAAGTATAAAGAATTTGAATAATGCACTTAATAAAAACTGATTTAAAAAAATATAAGAGATATATACATATTCAATTACTTATAGTCAGCGTTTGTCTTTTGTGTATAGTTTTTCTCCCAGTTTCAAGCTCGATAAATTTAGGCTTGGCTTATTTTGCTTTATTTTCTGTGCTTTTAATCAAAATAAAGCAATTTTACATAATGTCAAAAACTGCAAAAAACAAAAATTCTTGGATTTTATATTTGATTGGAGTTTTGATTATTATGTTGGCGAGTTGTTTGCATTTTCGCAATCTTGTATCTGATGATAGCTTGCTGATTAATATTATTATTTTTTTAGGTTACCTATTTGGCGGTATTTTTATATACAAAACCTATTATGTTTTTTACAAATTGAGTGATAATGGTTATTTTTTGGTCAGCATTTTTGCGATTTTGTTTATATTTGTCCCAAATTTTCATTTTGCTTTTGTAGCTATTTTTTCAGGTATAGAATTTATAATGAATAGCCTAAAACCAATTACTTTTTTATTTTACATTTTATTTTCTTTCATACATATTTATGTGATTATTTTAATTTATACCAATTTATTTTTTGAATTTTCGATATATAAAAAAATGGCAAATTTAAATAAATAAAATTATTGAAAAAATTTGTGCGTTGTAAAAAATGCAAAAAATATATAATTTTTACGATACAAAAGATAAAAAAGGCGAAATTTGGCTAAATTTCGCCTAGAATTTAGAATTATTCGATGATATTTGAGTTTTTTAGCACGACAAGGTGTTTTTTGCCAGCAAATTTCAATACCACAGCGGTGCTACTTTCGTCGATTTCTTTGACAAACTCGACGCCGATATCGCTAGGGCTTGCGCTCACACTCTCTTTGATTTCATTTCGCAAAACGCTTTCAAAGGCTGAAATTTTATCGCTTTTAGCCTCCAAACGCTCTTTTAATTCTGAGCTAAATGAGCTTTGCGGCGCAGTGTTTTTCGGGGCAGTGTTTTGAGAAGCGCTGTTTTGCGGGACTTCCTCAAATTCTTCTTCAAATTCATCTTCGAATTTCTCTTTCATTTCATCGCCACGCGGTTCGTATTCCTCCGCTACTGCTTCCTCTATTTCGTCGCTTTGGGCTAGTTCTTGCCACGATTTTTCGCTCTCTTGGGTGAAGGATATGTTTTGCGCTACTTCGTCGCTGATTTCATCGTCGAAATTTGCCCGCGCTTCATAGTTGCGCTCACCACCTTGCGCGCCTGTATCCTCGCTTTCATCGCTATTTTGGCGTTCTAGCACAGATGAGTTGAACTGCTCCCAAGTATCATCTATGCTTTTGCGCCCTTTAAATCCCTTAAATTTGCGCACGAGCACCATTACTGCGCCGATTAGTAGCAAAATGACAATGCTAGGCAGTATCCAGCCAAGGCCAGAATTTGAGCTAGGTTTTTCTTGCTCGGTTTCGGTTTGGCTAGGCGAAACGCTCATTTGGCTTTGGTCAAAATTTGGGTTTTTGATATTGATCGAGAGCTTTAATTTCGCGTCTTGCGAAATCGCATTTGCGATTAAATTCGCCCCTGTGGGGAAGTTGATTTCGACATTGTTGCCCTTAGGCGCGATAGTAAATCCGCGCAAAACCTTTTGGTTGGTGCGCATTTCGTTGTATTTCTCTTCGCTGCCTAGATTTTTTAGCACTAGGCTCATAGACTGCCCGTCGATCGTGCGCGTGATATCTGGCTCATACGACGAGTCGAAAGAGAGCACAATATCGACGCTATCGTCGTTGTTGAAAATTTCGTATTGTAATAAATTTGCCCCGAGGGCGAAATTTGCAAGTAAGATTAAAATTAGTTTTCTCATTTTTTTCTTTCTTTATTCAAATAAATTTGCGATTTGTTTTTGTAGCTCGGCTCCGCTAAATTTCGCGCACAAATTCACAATCGCAGTGCCGATTATCGCGCCGTCGGCAAAGGATTTGATTTCTGAAACATTTTCTTTGGTGCGAATTCCAAAGCCAATAGCCACTGGCAAATCGCTCATTTTATGCAGGTCGGCGACCATGTTTTTTAGCCTATCTAGCGGAGTTTGCTTCGTGCCGGTTACGCCAATCGCGCCTACGCCGTAGATAAATCCGCTCGCCCTGCTTAAAAGGCGCGTGGCTCTATGCTCACTAGTAACGCTAATTAGCGGGATTAGGGCTAGGTTAAATTTTTGGCACAGAGCGAATACTTCCTCGTTTTCCTCAAATGGCAAATCAGGGATTATAAATCCGCTAATCCCGCACTGCGCGGATTTTTCGATGAATTTTTCCACGCCGTAAGCGAAAATCAGGTTGTAATACACCAAAAAAACTAGCGGTTTTTGCGTCTTTACTTCGCCTAAAATTTCAAACACCGTGTCGGTGGTAACGCCATTTTGCACGGCGCTAAAACTAGCGTTAAAAATATCTTTGCCATCGGCGATTGGGTCTGAGTATGGTATGCCGATTTCTAGCAAATCAAGCGCGCCAGCGTCTAAATTTGATAAAAATTCCTTCGTGTGCGCCACGCTTGGGTATCCTGCGACGATGTAGCCGATATTTGGCTTTTTGCCCTTAAATGCGCTTGCTATCTTATCCATAGATTGTTCCTTTTTGATAATTCATTACGGTGTTCATATCCTTATCACCGCGTCCGCTGACATTTACGATTATGGTTTTTTTCTCTTTCAAATTTGGGCAGAGTTTTTCGAGATAGGCTAGGGCGTGCGAGCTCTCAATCGCAGGGATAATGCCCTCTAAACGCGAGCAAAGTTTAAGCGCGTTTATGCACTCATCGTCTGTGACGGCGGCGTATTTGGCGCGAGCGATATCGTGTAAATGCGCGTGCTGTGGGCCCACACCCGGATAATCAAGCCCTGCTGAAATGCTATGAACCGGGTCAATCATGCCGTATTTGTTTTGTAAAACGATAGTTTTCATGCCATGGATTATGCCGGGTTTGCCCTTTGTGATAGTCGCTGCGTGATAAGGTGTATCTACGCCAAGACCAGCTGCTTCGACACCGATTAAATTTACGCTCTCATCGTCTAAAAACGCAGTGAAAATTCCAATCGCGTTGCTTCCGCCACCCACGCAGGCGATGACGAAATCAGGCTTTATGCCAAGTTCTGTGGCTTGTGCTTTGGCTTCGTCGCCGATAATGCGCTGGAAATCGCGCACCATAGCAGGGTATGGGTGCGGTCCCACAGCCGAGCCGATGACATAAAACACGCTTTCAATCTCATTTACCCATGCTTGAATTGCCGCTGTGGTGGCCTCTTTGAGCGTTTTTAATCCGTCAGAAATGGTGACTAAATTTGCGCCAAGTAGCTTCATACGAAATGCGTTTAACTGCTGTCTAGCGGCATCTGTTTCGCCCATATACACATCGCACTCCAAGCCCAAAAGTGCCGCAGCTGTCGCAGTCGCCACGCCGTGCTGACCTGCGCCGGTTTCTGCTATGACCTTTTTTTTGCCCATTTTTTTGGCGAGCAATGCTTGGGCTAGGGCGTTGTTTATTTTGTGCGCGCCAGTGTGGTTTAGATCCTCGCGTTTGAGATAAATCTCATGCCCGTAATGCTCGCTAAGGCGCGTAGCGTGGTAAAGCGGGCTAGGGCGACCGGCGTAGTTTTTCAGCAAATCTGCCAGCTCGTCTTGAAATTCTTTGGTTTTTGAAATTTTATCGTAAGCTTCCTCTAACTCTTCTAGCGCAAACATCGCAGTTTCTGGGACAAACTGCCCTCCAAATGCGCCAAAATATGCCTTTGCGTTCATAAGCGTCCTTCAAAAATAAAATTTGGCGATTATACAAAATTTAGCGTTAAATAGTGCTTTTGTGAAGGTTAAATTTTAAAATTTTAGGGCAAAAAAAAATGCCCCGATTGCTCGGGGCAGCTGAATTTCAATCAATCAAAGATTATTTAAAATTCATATTTTTGATATCCTCGTCAAGTTTTTTGAGTCTATCAGAAGGATCAATCGCTGTTGGGTAGTTGTGAGATGTGATAACCTCTGGCTCAGGGATCTCGTCTGCGTTTTGGCGTAGAGCGATTGTGATACCGTATGGAGCTAGGGCATTAACAAGTGCTGCTTGACCCTCTCTTGCGATAGTTTGGCATTGGCCTACGATTCTGCTTGCTTCTTGTGGAGCGTGGAATCCGTAGCTGTTCTCGCTAAATCCGAAGTCCCAGCGGATGTGAGCTTTTCTGTGGTAAGCTAGAACATCTTTTAGTGCCTCGCTGATAGCTGCTTTTTGAGCGTCAGCATCAAGGCCTGAGAATTGCTCGTGTTTAGCTAGCTCTTCGCGTGCTGTAACGACATCTTGGATAAATGCCATTAGGTTGTTTTCGCATTTTCTAAGCTCGAACGCATAGCGATTTTGGATAAATGAAATTCTATCTTTTAGCTCTTGCTCACTTTGCATGTGGCAAGTTTTGCAAGCACCAGTGATGTCAGCATAAGGTGTTTGGATAGTGTGATTTGTGATTTTCTTAGCACCTTCGCGTTTGTATGGCATGTGGCAATCAACGCATGTTACACCGCTTCTAGCGTGGATACTTGTAGAGTATAGCTCCGCTTCTGGGTGTTGCATTTTGACAATTGGAGCGTCAGTTAGTTTGTGTTTGTAGTCGAATTTGAACTGACCATTTGCAGCTTTCTCATCGTAGTATTCATCGAAATTCTCGATTTTGAAAGGTTCGTCTTTTTTCCATTTAGCCCATGGGAAAACTAGTGTAGAGTTCATGCCTGGATAGTATTCGACATGGCATTGCATACAAACATAGTTTCTCATCTCTACTCTTGTAGCTTTGATACCTGATTTAGGATCTGCTTCATAGCCACGCTCAACCATTGCATTTACAAATCCTGGGCGAGTTACGCGCAAACTCATATCATCTGGGTGGTGGCAGTCTGCACAGGCTGAACCTAGTTGAGCGCCGCCGTGAGGATCTTCGCCGTGTTTTTTAGTGATCATTTTAACAACATCGAAGTATGGGATAGAGTTCATTTTTGTCCATGCTTCTTTTTTGAATACGCCATTTTCTTTGTCATTGTCGAAATAACCCATTGGTTGGTTAAATGACTCTGGGCGAGTAGCTGGATCGTGTAATTCTTTGTAATCAGGATCGCTCATCATAGCCATGATATGACCGCTGTGGCAGTTCATACAATATCCTGGTTGGCCGTTAAATTTAGGCAATCCGTGAGAATTTAGATACTCTTTGTTGTTGCGTTTAGTCTCCATTTGATCTATTTGTGAATAGTAGTGAAGTCTTGGGCGATTGTAATCTACCGCAAACGCATAGCCCTTCCAAAATACGCTAGCAGCTGGGAAGCGGCGAAGTTTTGAGTATGGTAATGAACCAGCCCAATCAGTCTCGAAATTTATGTCTTTCATTTTCAAAGTCATATCAAGATGGCTTGGGAAATTTTTACCCCACTCTTGGATATTTGGAACAGTATCGTCGTTCTTAGTAAGCATTAGTGGATATTCTCTATCCTCATTTTTTTTACTGTTAATGTCAGCGAAAAGCGCAAGGACGCCAGCACCTGCAAGTGCCGCGATGACAAAAACGGTAGCAAAAAGTTTTTTCATTATGGTACTCCTATTTAAATTTTAATAATTATGGGCGTGTCCGGCTTGTCTATGACAAGATACGCAACTAAGGGCTTCGTTTTGGACATCTGAGCCACCTGCTTGTTTAGCGTGAATCGCTGGTTCAGCATACTCTTTATGGCACTCGATGCAGTTTTGTTGCACGATTGCTTTGCTCTTAGGGCTAGCTGAAAAAGCTACCGGGTTGTCCTTGAAAGTAAAAGCATAGCCATGGTGAAGACCGCTTTCTGCTTTCATTAGCCATTTGCCGACAAAGTCGTGTGGCAAGTGGCAATCACCACAAGTAGCGACATGCTGGTGACCACCTTTTTCCCAGCTCTCATAGACTTGGTTCATGACATGGCATTTTTTACAGGCGATTGGATCTTTGCTAAGATGCACTAGGCCGTCTGCATAGACAAATGTAAAAACACCGAAGCCAAACACTAAGCCTATCAAGGCTGAAAGAATGAGGCCGGCTACAGAAAAAGGCTTTTTCTGTGATGATTTGTTAGTAATCAAAGCACTCCTTTCATTTAAAATTTGTTAAGTTGATATTTTAGCACGATTTAGTAAAAATTTGTTGATTTAAATCAATAAATTTGCTTAAAATGTTACATATTTATAATTTATTACAAAATTTGTTTTATTTGGAATTTTAGTAGGAATTTAAAGATAAATTTTTGCAAATTTATCTTTAAATTTTGAGTTTATTCTTCGTCGCTTTCTAATTGCTCGAAGTCCATTTCTTCGATTTTATCGACCTTTGGTAGAACTAAATTTAAAACTACGCCCACGATTGCTCCAAGGCCAATTCCGCTAAATTTAGCAAAACCAAAATCCAGCACCAACCCGCCGATTGAAACGACCAAGATTAGCGAGATTATGACCATGTTTCGCGGATTTGACAGATCAACTTTGGCTTTGATGAGAGATTCCATGCCCACAGAAGCGATGATTCCAAAGAGCAAAATCATAATTCCGCCGATGACAGGCACTGGGATTGTGGCGATAAATGCCCCTAGCTTGCCCACAAATGCAAGCAAAATCGCAGTTATGGCTGTCCATGTCATAATGGCTGGGTTGAAGGCTTTGGTTAAGCGCACAGCGCCTGTAACTTCGCTATAAGTGGTGTTTGGCGGACCACCAAAACACGCAGCTGCCGTGGTCGCTAAACCATCGCCCAAAAGTGTGCTTTTAAGTCCTGGGTTTTTTAAGAAATTTTCCTTTGTTACATTGCTAATGGTTAAAATATCGCCGATATGCTCGATTGTAGGGGCTATGGCGATTGGAAGCATGTATAAAATCGCGTTTAGATTAAAGCTTGGTGCGCTGAAATTTGGCACGGAAAACCACTTCGCGTTTTCAATTGGCGAGAAATCCACGACCCCGAAGCATAGCGAGGCGATGTATCCTACAAAAATACCAGATAAAATCGGTATTAGCCTGATGATACCCTTGCCAAACATTATGGCGATTATCGTGGCGATTAGCGAGATAAAAGCGATGATAAGCGCGGTAGTTTGCGGGATTGCGTCGATATCCTTTGCCATAGCCATATTCACAGCTGTCGGGCTTAGGATTAGGCCGATTGCGATGATGACAGGACCCACGACGACTGGGGGTAAGAGCTTGTGTATGAAGCCGTCGCCCTTGTATCTAACCACAAAGCTAAGTGCGACATAGAGCAAACCTGCCGCCATTAATCCGCCCATTGTCGCACTCACACCCCATTGCGATACGCTGAAAGTTATCGGCGTGATAAATGCAAACGAACTAGCCAAAAATATCGGCACGACCTGCTTTCTCGTGCAAAGCTGAAAAACAAGCGTTCCAATACCAGCCGTAAATAGCGCGACATTGGTATCAAGCCCCGTCAAAATCGGCACAAGAACTAGCGCGCCAAATGCTACGAATAAAAATTGCACGCCTAAAAGCGAATCTTTTAGCCTAAAATTATATCCTTCATACCTCTCTGCCATTTTCCCTCCTTAAATCATCTAAAAATCATCAAAATTCCGATTACGCACATTAAAATCGCGCAAAAAATCTCTAAATATCGCAAATGTGTTTTAAGCAAATTTTTCAAAATCGTTCCGCCAAGCGAATACACGCTAAGAGCGATAATCTCGCTTAGACACATTACGCCGATTAAGCCGAAATTATAATAACCCAAAATTTGGTTAGTGTCGATAAATTTAGGATAAATCGCGGCGAAAAATATCCACGCTTTGGGATTTGTCGTAGAAATCACAAAGCCTTGCGCGAATAAATTTTTCTCTATTTTTTGCTCTTTTTCTTCGAATTTTCCGTTGCTTCTAAAAAGCGAAATTCCAAGGTATAAAATGTAAATTCCGCCCAAAACCTTGATTACAAAAAGTGCGCTTGGGTGCGTTATAAAAAGCCCAGCAATGCCTAAAATGCAAGCAAGTGAAACGAGCGCAATGCCGATAGTTTGCGCAATCAGTGCAGGAAGCGAGCGTGCGTATCCATGCGACATGCCTAAATTTAGCGCATAAATCATATTAATGCCCGGCATTAGCGAAATCGGAAACATTGTAAGAAAAAATAAAATCATAAATTTCTATCCAAAAATTCCATACACAAAGACGACCGCTATGATTAGTGGTAGCACGAAGCGCACATACACTAGCCAAATTTTGGCTAAACCTGCGCCTTGTTTTCCGCCGTTCGTGAGCTCATGCACGGCGTCATCGCCTAGCACCCAGCCTACATAAAGGCTACACATCAAGGCTGTTAGGACAAAGAAAATATTTGCACTCACGAAGTCAAACGCGTCAAATATCGAGCGAGAGAGAATTTGCACATCGCCCAAGATATTGCTTGAAAGTATGCAAGGGATATTTCCTAGCACAAAAATAGCTAAAAGCACGATATTTGTGGATTTTATGGTGGTGAGGTTAAATTTTTCCTCGACATAATTTATCAAAACCTGATAAATCGTAAGCGATGTGGTAAGTGCTGCGATGAGCAGTATCGACAAAAACACGACGCCGATTAGATTGCCAAATGGCATATACGAAAACGCGATAGGTAGGGATTCGAACACTAGCCTCGTGCCCTTTGTAGGCTCTAAACCCACAGAAAAGAGCGCAGGAAAAATCATAAATCCCGCAAGTACCGCAATTATCGTGTTTATCACGGCTGTGAGTGTGGCGGTTTGGATTAAATTTTCTTCCTTATCCAAAAAGCTAGAAAGTGTAATCATAACGCCAAATCCCAAAGATAGGGCGAAAAATACCTGTCCTAGCACATCGATTAGAAGTTTTGGCGTGATTTTGGCAAAATCAATGCTAAGGTAAAATCCCACGCCCGCTGTCGCGCTAGGCAGGGTCAAATTCGTAACAATAACCGCGATAAAACACAAAAAAAGTGCCGGCATGAGAAATTTGACAAATTTTTCGATTCCATCTATTATGCCCTTTTTTAGGATATACCAGTTAATCGCTACAAAAATAAATGTGTAAATTCCGATCCAAAGCGGGTTGTTTTCGATATTTGCGTTGTAGAAATTTTCCGTAAATTTTGGGTCTGTTATCGGGGCGGAGAGATTGAAATTTCCATTGATTATGTTGATAATGTATGTCAGAACCCAGCCGCCAAGCACCATATAATAAGCCAAAATTCCAAACGCGCCAATCAGCCCCATAATGCCTACGATTTTCCATTTTTGCGAGATTTTCTCGCCATTAAGTTTTGGCACACCAAAGGCATCGACTGAATTTCTTAGCGCCCTGCGTCCGATGACATTTTCGACCAAAATCATTGGAATTCCAAGCGCAATCATCGCTACGCAAAATACAAAAACATACGCCCCACCGCCGTTTTCGCCGACTAAATACGGGAAACGCCAGGTGCAGCCAAAGCCGATTGTTGCGCCTGCGACGGTTAGGATATAGGTGAGTTTGTTACTCCAAGTTTGACGCTCCATTAGAACTCTTCTTTTTTAAGTTTTGCTAAAAAGTCCTCGATATCGTATTTGGCGCGGTATGTATCGCTCATAAGATGCACGATTATATCGCCCAAATCAACCACGCTCCAATCATCGCCTTCTTCAATCGCCAAAAATTCCTCGCCAGCTGGTTTGAGAGTGGTTTTCATCTCTTCAATCAGCGAGTATGCGTGACGACCAGTAAAGGTCGTGGCGATGACTACAAATTTAGCTATGTATTCTTTCTCGCTCATGTCGATGATTTGGGGATTTTCGGCCTTTTTTTCGCTTAGGATATGAGCGATTTTTTCGGCTCTTTGTCTTACTTCTTGCATTTTTTTCCTTTATAAAAATTTATTACTTCATCTTTGATTTGCGCTGGAATTTCGCCTTTTAAGCTGGCGCGAAAAGATGAGGAAGAGATTTTAACATTAATATTAATTTTTGGCAAATTCGCCCATTTTGTGGGGATACTAGCGCCCTCTCTGGTGGCGATCACGAAGCAAACCAAATCTCGCAATTGCTCGAAATTTTGCCATTTTTCAAGCTCGGCGAGATTGTCTGCGCCGATGATGAGGTAAATTTGGCTAGGGTTAAATTTTTGCTTTAAAAATTTCACGCTTTCAATAGTCGCAACCTTGCGGTTTTGCGAGATTTCATAATCGCTAATAAGGATATTTTCGCGCTCACCCCAAAGGCTTTGACACCATTTTAGGCGTAGGCTCGGAGGGGCTGTGAATTCGGACTTAAACGGATTTATAAAAGTCGGCATAATCACTAGCAAATCGGCCAAATTTGCGCTTAGAGCCTCTTTTACTATCGCGTCGTGTCCGGCATGAGGCGGATCAAAACTCCCGCCAAAAAGTGCGATTTTCACTATTATCCTTAAAATTTTGCCTTAAAATTTGGCGCGATTATAGCGAAAATTTTCGATTTTTTCATTGCTATCAAACTTGCGCCAAGCCAGTGTGTATTACATTAATCAATACGAATATTTTAAAAATCTTAAAAAGTTCTAATTTTATCGAAATTAAACTAAAATTTGGCTACAATGTCGCAAATTTATTTTTGGAAAATTTAATTATGAAAAAATTTTATGCTATGGCTATACTTTTAATGGCTGATGTTTTGTGTATTTTGATATCATTTTTCATTGCTGTGAGCGTGAGAAATTTCATAGAATTCGATTTTGCTGGTAACACTCATCAGCATTATACCACCTATCTTGGTTCATTTTTTATATATGTTTTGATTATCGGCACATTAGCGTATCGTAAAATTTACACCAAACGCTATGATTTTTGGCATGAAAGTTATATAATTTTTTCGTCGTGTCTGTTTTCGCTGGTGATGATTTTTTTCTTGCTTGCGATTAACAAAAATGTCTCGCACTCGCGATTTGTGATATTTTTGGCGTTTGGGCTGTGCGCGGTTTTGATACCGATGTGTAAATTTTTTCTTAAAAAATACCTTTACCGTGTGGGAATTTGGCAAAAAAACGCTAGGGTTATCAATGGCGATAAAGAATTCCGCCGTGAAATCTTTAAAAACCACTATTTGGGCTATAAATTTACCCGTGGCGATGACTACGAGACCGTTTTTATCGCAAATAAAAATTTAAAGAGTATTGACGAGCTAAACAGGTTGGTCGAAGAAAATGTCATTAAAAACCGCGAGGTGATTTTTACTCCCGCTTTGCAAGGATATGATTTCGCTGGCGGGGAAATTTTCAGCCTTTTTAACTCTCGCACGAATTTATTTTTGCTAGAAAATTCGCTCTTAAAACCGATGAATAGGTTTTTTAAACGCTTTGTTGATATCGCGATGATAATGTGTGCTATGCCTTTGCTTGTGCCGATTTTCGCTGTCGTAATAATAGCTATGAAAATAAATGAGCCGCATGGTAGCATTTTTTTCTCTCACCCTAGAATGGGCAGATACGGCAAGACTTTTGGTTGTTTGAAATTTCGCTCGATGAGAGAAAACTGCGATGAAATGTTTAAAAAATATTTAGAGGAAAATCCGCAAGAAATCGAGTATTATCAAAAATATCACAAATACGAAAATGATATTCGCATAACAAAGCTTGGAAATTTTTTACGCAAAACCTCTATCGATGAGCTTCCGCAACTCATAAATGTCCTAAAAGGCGATATGAGTATCGTAGGGCCTAGACCGGTGCTAGAAAAAGAGTTTGAAATGGGCGATGCGACGAGATATGAAAGGGATATTGTGTTGCAAGTTCGCCCTGGCGTAACAGGATTAGCACAGATCAATGACCGCGAAAAATCGGAGTTTGGCGATAGGGTGAAAATGAATATCTGGTATGTCAAAAACTGGACGCTTTATATGGATTTCGTCATTATTTTAAAGACAATTAAGCTTGTTTTAATGCGAGAAAGTGCAAGCTAAAATTTGGAATTTTAAAATTCCAAATTTCCCCCAAATTTGCTATAATCCCCCTTTAAATTTCACATTTTATAAGGACACACATGAAAGCAATCGTAACAGTAGTCGGCAAGGACAAAGTCGGCATCGTAGCTGGCGTAGCTACCAAGCTAGCCGCGCTTGGGCTTAATATCGACGATATCACGCAGACCGTTTTAGACGAGTTTTTCACAATGATGGCTGTGGTCAGTAGCGATGATAAAAAGGACTTCACGGCCCTTCGTAGCGAGCTTGAAGAGTTCGGAGCTAGCCTAAATGTCAAAATCAATATCCAAAGTTCGGCGATTTTTGACGCCATGCACAATATCTAAGGCGCACAAATGAATATCAAGCAAGTAACCGAAACAATCTCAATGATCGAGGAGCAAAATTTCGATATCCGCACCATTACAATGGGCATTTCGCTTCTTGATTGTATCGACGCAAACCCCGAGAAAGCCTGCGAGAAAATTTACGCCAAAATCACAAAAAAAGCCGAAAATTTGGTAGCTGTTGGCGATGAAATTTCAGCCGAGCTTGGTATCCCAATCGTCAATAAACGCATCTGTGTAACGCCGATTTCGCTCATCGGTGCGGCCACGGATTTACAGGATTACACGATTTTTGCGCGCACGCTAGATGAAGCCGCGCACGCTGTGGGTGTGAATTTCATCGGCGGATTTAGCGCACTTGTGCAAAAAGGCTACCAAAAGGGCGATGAAATCCTAATCAGCTCAATCCCGCGCGCCCTAGCCAAAACCGAGCGCGTCTGCGCTAGCGTAAATGTAGGCTCGACCAAAACCGGCATAAACATGTCTGCTGTGCGCGATATGGGCGAGATTATCAAACAAACCGCGAATTTAAGCAAATTTGGCTGCGCTAAGCTCGTAGTTTTCGCAAACGCCGTCGAGGACAATCCTTTTATGGCGGGCGCATTTCACGGAGTAGGCGAGGCTGATGTCGTCATAAATGTCGGTGTATCAGGTCCTGGCGTGGTCAAACGCGCCTTAGAAAAGGTGCGTGGAGAGAGCTTTGATATCCTCGCTGAAACCGTCAAAAAAACCGCCTTTAAAATCACCCGCATAGGCCAGTTGGTCGGCTCAATGGCTAGCGAGAGGCTGGGGGTGAAATTTGGCATTGTGGATTTATCGCTCGCGCCGACGCCTGCTGTGGGGGATTCTGTGGCGAGAGTGCTCGAAGAAATGGGCTTGGAGCGTGTGGGCGCGCACGGCACGACGGCTGCGCTTGCGCTTTTAAACGACGCGGTCAAAAAAGGCGGCGTCATGGCGTGCAATCAAGTAGGAGGCCTGTCTGGGGCGTTTATACCGGTCTCTGAGGACGAGGGCATGATAGAGGCGGTCAAGGCCGGTGCGCTAAATTTGGAAAAATTAGAGGCGATGACGGCGATTTGCTCCGTGGGGCTTGATATGATTGCGATTCCGTCCGATACGCCCGCAGCTACGATTTCAGCGATGATAGCCGATGAGGCCGCAATCGGCGTGATAAACCAAAAAACTACCGCCGTGCGCATTATCCCCCTAGGCCAAAAGGGCGATATGATCGAGTTTGGCGGATTGCTAGGCTCCGCGCCAGTGATGAGTGTAAATTTGGCCTCGTCGGCTGAATTTATCGCCAGAGGCGGGCAAATACCTGCGCCGATTCATAGTTTTAGGAATTAAAATTTTAAATTTTTAGTTTTGGTTTAAATTTGCAAATTCTCGCAGTGGCGCAAAATTTGTCATTGCGAGGCGTGCAACGCCGAAGCAATTCAAGGAAAATCCTTACTCTTGTATTTATTATTGCATTTCGCAAGCTAAAAACACTGCCTCGATGCTTGCTATTGTCAGTGCGAGGTAGCAATGCTATCGTGGCGATTTGCGAGATTAAATTTACGATTGGTTTTGTGTCATTATGAGTAAAGCTTTGCAAAGCAAAGAAGTTTTATTTAAATTGAGTGTTTTTTTGGTGAGCAATGATGCCCACTCTACAATACTCATCTTTTGTCTTTTTCATTAAAATTTTTGTTTATTAAATTTTTTTCTAAAATTTTTAAAATTTCATCGTTGCTATAACCACATAATTCGCCAGTTTGTTCTGTCTCGACAGATAACATTTTTGCTATAAAATAATTATATGGCATAAAATATTCATATATTTTTGCAATTAAATTATTATTGTAAAATACATTTTGTCTATGATATAATCCGCCTGAACTATCTAATTTACCATATATTCTTTCAATGCTTATATTGCTATCATAATTAAAAGGCAATGCGTTTCCCCATCTATGATAATCACTCTCTTTTATCTCATAATCATCACTTACGATTTCAATCTTAAAATCCTTTTTAATGTTGCACTCGTATTCAAATTTAAGTATCTTAAACCCGTCAAATACAAATCCGCAAGTGAAAAATAAAACCATTAAAGTAGCAAAAAAACGGGCTTTACTTGCAAATAAGAATTTATCATTTTTTGAAATTTCTACTTTTTCATAAGTTATTTTTTCGTCTATTATTTTGTGAATTTTAACTCTGTATTTTTTCTTGATTAATGCTAAAAATAAGAAAGTCAGAAAAAACACAAAGACAAAAAATCCAAAAAAAACAAAAACAAAGAAAATTAGCAAAGCAAAGAATTTCGCAAATTTGTTTATCTGTGAATTCGCGATGTATTTTATACACAACGCACAAGCAAATGCCACAATTAAATTAACAATTAAAATATCCATATAATTCCTTTGTGTTTTTTTTGCAAATTCAAATTCGGTCAGTATTTAAAAATACTGAATTTATTCGAATTCACAAATTTAAACTCAAATTTGATTATTTGAATTTAAATTTATAAATTCAAGCAACTAGTAAATTTAAATTTGCAAATTTTTCATCATTGCTATCTATTATTCCGTCATTGTTTGTATCAAATTCACTTAATGCTTCAAAGCCGTTTTTACCGCTAGTATCGTAGGGTGGGCATCCTTGCCCACCAAAAATGGAGACTATCAATCTAACTCTGACAAATCACTTTTGTTTGAGAATTATGGGCTTTAAATTTGGATTTGTCAGAGTTTATTTTATGGTCTCAAATTTTGCCTAAATTTAGAGTTTTTTCATTTTCGCTATTTCATCACGCAATGCAGCGGCTTTTTCGAATTCCAGCGCAGCAGCGGCTTCTAGCATTTGCTTTCTTAGCTCTTTTGTGATTTTGGCTCGTTCAGCGGCTGGCATTTTTTCTAACTTTTTCGCTTTGGTTAAAATTTCTGCGTTATCTTCGATTTTTAGGCTTTCTTCTATGTTGCGACTTGCCGAGTGCGGCGTTATGCCGTGAGCGCGATTGTATTCATCTTGAAATTTGCGTCTAGTCGTGGTTATATCGATAGCGCTTTGCATTGAGCGGGTGATTTTTTTGCAAAACATCACAACCTGCCCGTTTAAATTCCTAGCAGCCCGTCCCATAGTCTGAATAAGACTAGTTTCCGAGCGCAAAAATCCCTCTTTGTCGGCATCAAAAATCGCAATCAAACTAACTTCGGGCAAATCTAGCCCTTCGCGCAATAAATTTATACCGATTAACATATCAAATTCGCCTGATCTTAGCCCACGAATCAGCTCATTTCGCTCTATTGCGTCGATGTCTGAGTGCATATATTTGACCTTGATATCGAGTTCAAGGTAGTATTTGCTAAGCTCTTCTGCCATTTTTTTTGTTAGCACGGTTACTAAAATTCGCTCATTTCTAGCTATGACCTTTTTTGCCATGTCGTGCAGGATTTCGACTTGATTGTCGCTATCTTGGATTAAAATTTCAGGATCAAGTAGTCCCGTCGGACGCAAAATTTGCTCCACAACCTTTCCGCCACTTAAATTCACTTCGTATTCATTTGGCGTGGCTGAAACGAATAAAAATTTGCCCTTTTTGCTGATAAATTCATCAAACATCAAAGGGCGGTTATCAAGCGCACTAGGCAAGCGAAAGCCGTATTCTACGAGTGTTTCTTTGCGACTTCGATCGCCTGCGAACATACCTCGAAACTGTGGCAAAGAAACATGACTTTCATCGACGATGACTAGGTAGTCTTGTCCCTTGCTCTCGTAGTAATCAAACAGCGAATACGGCGTTTCTCCGGCGTTTTGTCCCGTTAAGTAGCGCGCGTAGTTTTCGATTCCTTTGCAAATACCCGTTGCACTCATCATTTCAAGGTCAAATTCGACCCGCTGTTTTAGGCGCTGGGCTTCGACGAGTTTATTTTCATTTTCAAAAAATTTTAATCTCTCGCCAAGCTCTTCTTCAATGCCTTTAATCGCCGTTTTTAGGCGGTTTTCGCCGACGATAAACTGACTTGTGGGATAAAGGATAAATTTAGCTACGCTTTTTGTTTTTTTATTTTCCAAAACATCGAAATGATACATTGCTTCAAGTTCGTCGCCAAAAAATTCTAGCCTTATGGCTTCGTCGTTAAAATACGCCGGATAAATGTCGATCGTATCGCCGTTAGCGCGGAAATCGCCACGATCAAAAAAATTATCATTGCGTTTGTAACCCATATCGACGAGTTTGCGAAGTAAAAATTTGCTAGAAAAACTTTGACCAAGTTCTAAATGAAGCACCATGCCTTTGTATTCGGCAGGGTCACCCAAGCCGTAGTTTGCCGAAACCGAAGCTATCGTAATGACATCGTCAAAACTAAGCAAACTAGCCGTGGCTGAGAGGCGAAGGCGTTCTAACTCGTCATTTATGGAGCTATCTTTTTCGATAAAAAGGTCTTGGCGTGGAATGTAGGCTTCTGGCTGATAATAATCATAATAGCTGATAAAATACTCGACATGATTTTGCGGGAAAAAGCCCTTAAATTCGCTATAAAGTTGCGCCGCAAGGGATTTGTTGTGTGTCATTATGAGAGTTGGAATTTGCAAATTTGCGATGATATTTGCCATAGTGAAGGTTTTTCCGCTTCCAGTAACACCGAGCAGTGTTTGATATTTTTCGCCGTTTTTGATACCCTGCACGATTTTTTCTATCGCGTTTTTTTGATCGTCGCTTGGGGTAAATTTTGATGATATTTTAAAATTTTGCAAATTTTTCCTTTATTTTAAAGCTAAATTTGGTTAGAATAAAAACTTTAAATTATATCTAAAAAAGGACAAATATGGAATCAATCTTTGACGAAGAAAAAAAAGTCGAGAGTTTGGGTCAAAAGGTCGAGGAGCTTATCAGAAGATATAGCGAGGCTAGGGAAGAAAACGCGAGATTGCGCGCAGAGCTAGTTAGTATCAAGGCGCAAAATGAGGCGATTAGTATGCAGCTTGGCACGCTAGAAGAGGACGCCGAGTATCGCAAACTAAGCGACGAGGAGCTTAGCAAAAAACTAGATGAAATTTTTGCAAAAGATGAATTTGACAACTAAAAATGAGAGAAATTTCAGTTAAATTTACAAGCAAATCTTTGAGTAAAGAGTATTCTATCAGCCTAGAAGATGAGTTTGCGCTCAGCTTTGAGCGGGACTGGCGCGAGATCGCAAGAGATGGTTTGCATGTAGATGTGGGCGAGCTTTTGAAGGCATATATTCAAAAGAGTTATGAAAATTATATGTTTTCTAGCAAAATAGAGGCTATTTCAAAAAACATCGATGAAGGAGTGAAAAGATGAGTAAAGGCGGAGCAGGCGGTAGCGGACTAGGTAGTCTGATTTTAATCATAGTTGTGATTTTTTTCGGCGTTAAGGTTGTGTGGCCAAAAATCACATCTCTTACAGACGGACCATTGGCGGCTTCTGCTGTGACGGATTTGGATAGGTTTTTTAAGGATATCAAAAGCGATTATGACGCCAAGGGCGAATTTAGAGAGCTTAAAAACATGACGAGCGTGCGCCAGTTTAGCGACGAGGATTTAAACGCGAAAGTCGTAGTCGGCAAGCCTATCAAATACGGCGTGGGTGTCAAATCAAAGGGAAATATGGAAATGTGCGCAGATATCACGCTCAAACACGACGGAAATTTATACTTTATGGAGCTTTATCCTATAAACAAAAAAAGCAATCTTTGCAAAACTTTCCATAATTTAGAGACATTTAAAAAATATTCTCGCTTTAATGTAGGTAGAGGCTGATTAAAAAATCAGCCCTCCAATTCCAAATTTAATCATCAATGAAAAAATAATCAAAACCCCAAGCCCAGCGAAAAATCCAGCCAAAATATCATCGCTCATTACGCCCAGACCGCCCTTGATATCGCGATCGGCGCGCCCTATGATAGATGGCTTCCATATATCAAAAACCCTAAATAGCACAAGGGATAAAATCATCGCAAGCCACGAAAGCCCGCTAACCTCAAAGCCAGAAATAATCTGCGCGAAATCTATCCCATACACCTCGCCCACGCTAGCACCGATGCTCATAGCGATCCACACGCCCACGACCTCGTCGATTACGATTTCACTATTATCGTGCGAGCCGACCTGCTTTTCGTATTCGTCGATTATTTTTAGCGAGATTACAAAAACCAGAGCAGCGCACAAAAACAGCGTCGTTCCCCCTGCAAATGCCAAAATCACAAGCCCTACAATCCAGCCTGCCACGCTCCCCCAAGTCCCAGGCGCAGGTCGCAAAAGCCCACTTCCAAAAAATGTAACAAATAGCTTATTCAAATTTTCTCCTTTTAAATTTCAAATTTTAAGTTTTTAGCGCGCTGGTTTGATACAGCCTCATTAACTCTTCGTAAAATTCACTCTCGCTTCTAGGCTCGATAAGCCCGTCGTTAGGGAACAAATCATCGTAAAGGGCTTGCAAATCGGCGAAGCGATTAGGAAAAAGCTCGGCCAAAATCATCGCCGAAATCTCCTTTCGCATAAAAAGCGCAGGCGGCAAAATTCCAGCATAGAGCATGGCTTTGAGGTTGCGCGTGTGATAATGCACATGGTGGTGCGAGCCGTGCGGGCAGTTTTTCACGCTGGAAAGGACCTTACATTTGTTGCAATACACATACTCTGGCATGAGCCAAATTTCGAAATTTTCGTAATCGCAAAAATCCAGCACAGAGTGCATATCGCCGTGGTCGAAGTAGCCTGCCACATGCTTGTGTTTTTGCCCAAATACGACCTTATTTATGCCAAGATTGTGCGCTATGGCGCATTCAAGCGTGGGGTCAGAGTGGTTATTTAGCGCGCTAAAATCGTTTAAATCTATGAGCAAAACCCGCTTTGCTACAAGAAAATTTTCGCACAAAAACTCCAAGGTTTTTTTGCGCAAATTTGCGCTAAATGCGTCAGTCCTGCTCGAACCTACCAAAAAAATCACCACAAAATCAGCCTTGTCTATCATCAGGCGAAGTAACCTTTCATGCACCCTGTGTAGGGGATCTGCCATGGTGAAAAAGGCTGAAATTCTGGGGTTTTTGAAGCTTGATTTTCGCGCGAAAAATTCCGCAAACTCATCACCAATTATACGCGAATTTAGGCTAAGCTCGCCCTTAATCGCCTCGTTTCCTGGGCGTTTGTTTTCAAAAACGGAGTTTTGTTTTTCGTCGTCTGTGATTTTTTGCGATGAAATAATTTTTAATTTTCCGCAAATTTCGCCTTCACAGATCAAATTCACTTCCGCGCCAGCTCTAAATTTCCCCGCTACAAAGGCGAAATTTTTGCCGTTTTTTAGCCTATCTTCGCCCCCAAATGCCCCAAATTTCAAAAGGTGCAGGGCGCAAAGCTCGCTTTTTGAAATCTCAATGCTATTTTTTTCGCGTGATACCATATTTTTTTCTCTTTTCCCAAAGCGATTTTCGCGAAATCCCTAAAATCGAGGCGAGCTCAGAGTCGAAATACTCACCCTGATGCGCTAAAATCGCAAATTTCAAATACTCTTCCAGGCTTAAAATTTTGTTTTTTGCGCAGTATGGAGAGAGTAAAATTTCATTTGAGTTTTCGCTAAATTCCATAGAACAAACCTCCAAAACTAGCCGTTTTTCGGCAAAATTTGATAAAATTTGCGCTCTTTTGGCAGGCGATGTTTTATCAAATTTTTGCACGAATAAAATTTCGTTTTTTATTTTTAAGTTTTCACAATCCTCGCCATTAGCGATTATGATTTTTACGCCAAAATTTTGGGCGATTTGATGAGCGCATAAAAGGCGCGAAATTTCATCATAACCCTTTAAAAAAAGCGGAAATTTGAGCTTTTGCGCGTTTATTTTTGGCGTGTCGTAAATTTCTTTTAGCGCGCGCAAGAGTTCGTCGTTTCGCTCTTTTTCACGCAAAATTTGTTTAAAATACGCGTAGTGATCGAGCTTTTTGATGAGATCTTCTATCATAAACGGCTTTAAAATATAATCCGTCGCGCCCGCATTTATGGGCGCTGTAACTGTGTCATTGCTGATGTATGAGACTAGCATTATCACGACTGCATTTTTGTGGCGCGCAATCACGCTTAGCAAATCACCACTTCCCCACGATGATGAGAGCAAAACAGCGTCGAACTCACCAGCGTTTAGGGCTAGTGGCAGGGTAGAAACCACGGTGCATTGGTGGTTTAGCGCGCTTAGTTTTAGGCTAAGTGAGTTTGCCAGGTAGCTTTCCTTTTCGGCGATTAAGATTTTCAAAACTAATCCTTGATAAGCAGTTTTTTCCAGTCAAAATACTTTAAATTCACACTTGCAATCACCGCAATGCCCTCGCTTCGGCCCACAAAGCCTAGTTTTTCGGTGGTGGTGGCTTTGACATTTACCTTGCGCGTGGCTAAAATTTCACACAATGTTTTTCGCATTTGCTCTTTGTATGGGCTTAGTTTGGGCTTTTGCGCCATTATGGTAATATCAGCATTTACGATTTTAAAGCCATAGCGGTGAATTTTATCTGTTACTTTTCGTAACAAAATTTTCGAATCAATCCCTTTGTAAGCCTCGTCTGTATCAGGGAAAAGCTCGCCAATATCGCCAATCCCAGCTGCCCCGCATATCGCATCAATTAGCGCGTGAATCGCCACATCTCCGTCGCTATGAGCGATGAGCGAATACTCGCAAGGTATTTTTACGCCACAAAGCGTGATAAACGAGCCAGCTTTTAGCGCATGCACATCAAAGCCGTTTCCGCAAAAAATGTCCGAACAAACGCTAGGAAAATCAAAATTTTCTAAATCGCAAATTCGCGTGATTTTTCTAGCTGAAATTTCGCCCTTTACAAAGCCAAGGCTCCCGCCCATGCTTTTTATCGCAAGGCTATCGTCTGTGAAAATTTGCTCGCTTTGCAAGGCTTTTTTTAATAAATTTGTGCGCGAGAGTTGCGGGGTTTGGATTAGTTTGATTTCGTCGCGCGCTATCTCGCACTCGCCCAAATACGCCGTGTCATTTACGCCTAAATATGGGCTTACGCAGTCAAATTTGCCTAAATTTTCAAGTAGTGAGTTTATGAGATTTTGCGAAATACTAGCCCGCGCCACATCGCTTACTAAAACAAACTCGCTTTGCACCATTTCAAGGGCATTTTTAAGCGATTTTTGGCGCATATCACCACCGGCTATAAACTCGAATTCATCGCAAAATGAGCGCATGTATTTTAAATCTTGCGGATTAGCTACGATTATGATTTTTGCGAAATTTGCCTTTTTTGCGAGATCTTTGGCGACATGTAGCCACAGCGGATCATCGCCTATGCGAAGCCACTGCTTTTTTACGGGGCTAGCAAAGCGCGTAGAATCCCCAGCGGCGAGTAAAACGAGTGATATTTCAGACATTTGATTTCCTAAAATTTTAAAAATGTTACGAAATTATACATATTAAATTTAAAAAATAGTGAAATTTTGGCTAAATTTTGCAAATTTTGCCAAGCGGTGTTACGAATTTAAACACGCAAAAAAGATTTAAATTTTGCTTTTTTGTAGTAAAATTCTATCAAATTTCACAAATTTTCGCACGAAAGGTCAAAAATGCAAACCCCAAATTTAAAAGACTGCGCAACCCCAACTCAACTTTTTTACGCTAAAAATGGTGTTATCACCCCACAAATGGAGGCTGTCGCAAAAACAGAGTGTTTGGAAGCCGAATTTATCCGCTCTCAAATCGCACAGGGAAAACTCATAATCCCAGCCAACATAAACCACAAAAACCTAGTTCCTATGGGCATTGGCAGGGCACTAAAATGCAAAATCAACGCAAATATCGGCTCTTCTAGTCTTAGCAGCGGCATAGATGAAGAGATCGAAAAATTGCGCCTTTCGATAAAATACGGCGCAGACACCGTCATGGATCTAAGCACTGGCGGGGATTTAGACGAAATTCGCCGTGCGATTATCGCAAACTCAACCGTTCCAATTGGCACGGTGCCGATTTATCAAATTATCCACGACATTAAAGATTTAGACAATCTAACGCCACAGATTATGCTTGATTGCATTGAAAAACAAGCCAAGCAAGGCGTTGATTATTTCACTATTCATGCTGGATTTTTGCTTAAATTTATGCCACTTGTCGCCAAACGCAAAATGGGAATCGTAAGTAGAGGCGGTTCATTAATGGCTAGTTGGATGATGAAACACCACAAAGAAAATCCGTTTTACGAAAATTTTGACGCTATTTGCGACATTTGCGCCAAATATGATGTTTCGCTCTCCCTTGGCGATAGTTTGCGACCAGGCTGCTTGTATGATGCCACAGATGAAGCCCAAATGAGCGAACTTGCCGAGCTTGGCAAACTAGCACTTAGAGCAAATGCAAAAAATGTTCAAGTTATGATAGAAGGCCCTGGTCATGTGCCGTTTAATCAGATTGAATTTAACATGAAGGAAGAACAGCGCCTGTGTGGCGACGCTCCGTTTTATATACTAGGCCCTCTTCCGACCGATATCGGCGCAGGGTACGATCATATCACAAGTGCGATTGGCGGGACGATGGCAGCATTTCACGGGGCTAGCATGCTTTGCTATGTTACGCCAAAAGAGCATTTGGGTTTGCCAAACGCAAAAGATGTCAGAGACGGCATAATCGCCCATAAAATCGCAGCTCATGCAGCAGATGTCGCACTTGGCAAAGCCGGGGCGATCGAGCGAGATCACGCTATGAGCGACGCTAGGTATAAATTTGACTGGAACAAGCAGTTTGAACTCTCCCTTGATCCTGAGCGAGCGCGCGAATATCACGACGAGAGCTTGCCTGATGAGGGCTTTAAAAATGCGGAGTTTTGTTCGATGTGTGGGCCGAAATTTTGCGCGTATAAAATTTCGCGCCAAATCGCAGAGCAAAATTGCGAACACTTCCCAAAAGATGAGCGATGAATAAAACTGCCTTAATCACGGGAGCTAGTAGCGGTTTGGGGCGCGAGTTTGCGTGGATTTGTGCCGAAAACGGATATGATTTGGTTATCACAGCGCGAAATACTGACGCGCTAAACGCCCTAAAAAACGAGCTTGAAGCTAAATTTGGCGTGAGAGTTTTTGTTTTTGATTGTGATTTATCGCAAAATACTAGCGCGGATAAAATTTGCGAATTTGTCCGTGAAAATTCCCTAAAAATCGACATTTTGATAAATAACGCAGGTTTTGGAGATCACTGCGAATTTGTTAAAAGCGATCTGAAAAAACAGCTTGAAATGGTGCAGGTAAATATCGCTAGTTTGCTAAATTTAACGCACTATTTCGCAAATTTAATGATTGAGCAAAATGGCGGAAAAATCCTAAATATCGCTTCGGCTGCCTCTCTTACGGCTGGTCCAAAAATGAGCGTGTATTACGCAAGCAAGGCATTTGTGCGAAATTTCAGCGTAGCCCTAGGCGAAGAGCTTCGCGCACAAAATATTAGCGTTACAGCATTTTGCCCAGGTCCTGTGGCTACAAATTTTGGCGAGCGAGCCGGCGTAAAAAACGCTAAAATTTTTGCGCGAAGCGATGATGCTGGCGCCGTAGCAAGGCGAGGGTTTGAGGCGATGATGAGTGGCAAAACGCTAGTGTATGACGGCAGGTTTATGCTTCTAGCGAACCTTTTGACCCGCATTTTCCCGCTTAAATTTTGCGCCAAAGTTACGGGCTTTTTAAACGGCTAAATTTAAAAAAAATTTCAAACTTTTTAAATATAATGCGCCTTTTATCAAATTTCAAAGAAAGAGGAAAAATGAGTAAAGACGAAATTTTAAACGCGCTTCGAGGCGTGATTTATCCGGGGTTTTCAAAATCTATCGTTGATTTTGGCTTTGTAAAAAGCGTGAGTGAGGGCGAAAATCCTGTGATAGATATCGAAATCCCAAGCCAAAAAAGCGAAATTTCAATGCAGATTAAGGCTGAAATTTTAAATTTAATCCCAACTGCGCAAATTTCGATCAAAACACCAAAACTAGCCCCCGAGCAGAGCAATTCGCGCTCTGGTAAAAATATCGCCCCACAAATCAAACATTTTGTGATGATAAGTAGCGGTAAAGGTGGCGTGGGCAAATCCACAACTACCCTAAATTTGGCGATTTCGCTAGCCAAACTTGGCAAAAAAGTAGGCGTGCTAGACGCTGATATTTATGGTCCAAATATGCCACGCATGCTAGGCGAGGAAAACACCCAAGCTAGCGTAATCGGACAGAGATTAAAGCCGATCGAAAGCCATGGAATCGAGATGATGAGTATGGGCGTGCTAATCGAAGCAGGTCAGGGGCTAATGTGGCGTGGTGCAATGATAATGAAGGCAATCGAACAGCTACTAAAAGATGTCGCGTGGAGTGATTTAGATGTGCTTTTCATAGATATGCCACCTGGAACTGGCGATGCGCAAATCACACTTGCCCAAAGCGTGCCAGTAACAGCCGGGGTGTGCGTAACCACGCCTCAAACCGTAGCACTTGATGACGGTGCTAGGGGGCTTGATATGTTTGAGAAGCTCCATATCCCAGTGGCTGGAATTATTGAGAATATGAGCGGATTTATCTGCCCTGATAATGGCAAAGAATACGATATTTTCGGCCGTGGCGGTGCGCAAAAGCTAGCTAGTGCTTACAATACCAAAGTCATCGGCGAAATCCCAATCGAAATCGCAATCCGCGAGGGTGGCGATAATGGCAAGCCAATTAGCTTTTATGCGCCCAAATCTGTGAGTGCGAAACGCTACGAGCAGGCTGCGCGCGCGCTGTGGGAAAAAATCGAAGAGGTCGATAGGGAAAATTTAGCTGATAATTCAGCGATTCAACCACAGGCTTAAATTTCAAATTTCACCTGCCAAACGGTGAATTTTTGCCGTTTGGTATATAAATTTTATATATCACAAATCATTATTTCATATTTGACTTTAAATCGTTTTTATTGATACAATCTCGCAAAAATCCAAATTTAAGAAAATATATGAAATTTAACGATATTAAAATTTTACTAGCTGGAATTTGCGCATTTATCGTGGCTATCGGCACGGCGCGATTTGCTTTTACAGCACTTTTGCCACCAATGCTAGGTGATTTTTTAAGCGTAGAACGGGCTGGAATTCTAGCCTTTGCAAACTACACTGGATACTTCGTTGGCTCATTTGCCACGGTCTTTGTGCGCGGGGGAGAGTTTAAAATTTTGCTTTTTAAACTAGCGCTTTTTCTAAGCATTTTTACGACAATTATTTTAGCATTTAGCAAAAATTACTACCTTTGGTTTGGCGCGAGAGTGGCCGCAGGAGTGGGTTCGGCGCTGGTTATGGGCGTGGGTTCGTCATTTGTCTTTGACCTGCTATCTCACAACAAACAGGCCATGGCGTTTTATTTTGGCGCGGCTGGTATTTCTATCGTGCTAACCTCGCTTGTGGGAAATTTAGCTCTTGTGTTTTTTAGCTGGAAAATCGCGTGGGTTTTTTTGATAGTTTTTTCGCTTCCTTTAAGCATTTTCGCGCTAAATACACTCACGCCTAGGCGTGGTAAAAACGCCAAATTTTTGGTCGCAAAAAGCGAAAAATTGCCAAATTTGCTAATTTTGAAAATTTTAATCTTTGCATATTTTTTGGAGGGCATGGGATTTGTGGTGCAGGCTAGCTTTTTGCCCGATATCATAAACCGCGTAAAAGGGCTAGAAAATATGGGCACTTATGCGTGGTATTTGGTGGGCGTTTTCGCGATGTTTGGACCGTTTGTGTGGGTGAATTTGGGGCGGAGATTTGGCGGGGTAGAGATGATGATAGCCTCGCTTGTGCTACAAATTTTAGGGATTTTAATCCCGGTGTTTAGCCAAAATTTAATCTTAAATTTATTAAGCGGTGCTATATATGGAAACACGATGATGGGGCTAACCGCGCTATTTATGAGCTATGGGGCGAGCCTAGCGCCCAAATCATCGGCACCGATTATGAGCGCGCTAACGGCTGCGTATGCCATAGGAACGATAATCGCGCCGCTGTATTGTGCTAAAATCTTTAATATCTATCAAAGCTACGATAGGGCGCTGGTTTTAACCGCGATTTTTGTGGGACTTAGCGCACTTAGTCTAGGTGTGATAAAATTTTTAAAAAAGGAGCAAAAATGCCACTTATCAATGTCAAAATGACTATCGAGGACGGCGGTTTGAGTGTGGAGCAAAAAGGGGATTTAGTCCGCGAGCTAACAGATGCTTTTGTGAAAGTCGTCGGCCGTGGAGAGAAAACCTGCGTCGTCATCATAGATGAGCTTAGCACCGATAACTACGCAATCGGGGGCGAGACGATAACAAATATCCGCAAAAAGTAAAATTCTTAAATTTGATAAAATTTCTTAAATTTGGAGATAAAAATGGATTCAAATTTATTAAAAATTTTTGTTACGGTTGCCGATAAAAAAAGCGTAACACTGGGCGCAAAAAAGCTAAAACAGGCTCAATCAAACATCACAGCTCGTATCAAACAGCTAGAAAACGATCTTGGCTTTAAGCTTTTTCACAGAGTTCCGCAAGGCGTTTTGCTTACCAAAGAGGGCGAAATGCTCTATCCTAGGGCGTGTGAGATTGTAAGCAAAATCGAGCGGTTAAACAAGGAGATTAAAAAATCCAAAGAATTAAGCCTGCGCGTAGTCTCCACAGAAGCAAATGCTGCGGTGCGCGTGGTGCCGTTTTTGCTAAGGCTTTATAATGACTTTAAGGGTGCTTCGTTAGAGCTTACCACAAATACGACTGCTGGGTGCCTTAAATGGCTACTTGATTACAAGGCTGATATTGCCTTTGTAAGCGGGATAGTAGAGCATAAAGATTTGATGACGCTAAATATTTTTGATGAGACAATGGTCATCGCAAGTCCAAAGCAAACGAGCGAAAATGCGGTGTTTCTGGCATATCGTAAGGGGTGCGCTTATAATGATTTTGCGATGAAATATCTGCAATCTCGCAAAATAGAGGCTAAAATTTTCGAATTTGCTAGTTATGAGACGATTTTAGGCTGTGTGGAGGCTGGGATTGGGCAGACGATACTGCCTTTAAGCATAATCGAAAAGCTTGGATACGATAAAAAGCTAAATTTGAAAATTCTTTCCAAAAAACAGGCAAATATCCCAACTACAATGATTTGCAGGAAGGATAATGTCCCAAATATCGAGCAGTATCTACGCGATATGAAATTATAAATTACATATCGTTTTTTTATATGCACTCTATCGTTAGTTGATATTTGATTTCATTTTATCAAAGTTGTATAATTTTTGAAATTCCAAAATTCCTAACGATAGGGGGCAAGTATGAAAGATCAAATTTCAACTTCTAGGCGCAAATTTTTGCAATCATCGGCTGTGGTGGTTAGCATGGCTGCTACGGCGTCATTTGGCGCAGAGACAAAACCTGCCAAAAGCGTCGCTCACGCTAGTGGGTATGGCGCGTTTTATGCGGATTTAGACGATAGTGGCAAGGTCATAGCGGTCCGTCCGCAAGAATCAAACAAAGATCCTAAATTCCCAGGTATCGAGGGCTTAATCGATAGAAATATGAAAAACCGCGTGAAGTATCCTTGTGTGCGAAAAAGCTTTTTGGAGGGCAAAAACACTCCCGAGCTTCGTGGCAAAGAGGAATTTGTGCGAGTTAGCTGGGATAAGGCTTACGAGCTTGTGCTAGAAAAATTAAAAGCCGTAAAACCAGAAGAAATTTTTAATGCTAGTTATGACGGGTGGAGCCACCCTGGTATTTTGCACAATACCGTCCCGCTTCCTGGCAGGTTTTTTAATATCGCTTTTGGTGGTGCGGCGATTACGAGTGGGGATTATAGCGTGGGTGCTGCAAGTAGGGTAAATGGCTCGATTACGGGCGATTTGGAAGTTTTTGCATTGCAAACTACGCACGAAGTGATTTTAGAAAACACCAAAACCTATGTGCTTTGGGGTGCGGATATTTTAAAATGCAATCAAATCGATTATCGTATCGCAAACCACGCAAATGTGGCGTGGTATGAAAAATACGCCAAATCAGGCATTAAATTTATCGCGATTGATCCACAATACACTCAAATCGCGCAAAAATTCGGCGCACAGTGGATTAAAATCCGCCCAAATACCGATGTCGCGCTAATGCTTGGTATGATGCACTATCTATACACTAGTGGAAAATATGACAAAGAATTTATCGAAAAATACACCTATGGATTTGATAAATTTGTGCCGTATTTGCTAGGAAAAAGCGAAGACAAAATCGAAAAAACTCCTGCTTGGGCGGCTGGTATTACAGGCGTGAGCGAAGAAGATATAAAAAACTTAGCCGATTTATTTGTAAGCGATAGAACACTACTAGCTGGAAGCTGGTCGCTTCAAAGAGCCCAGCATGGCGAACAAATGCAGTGGGCGATGATAGTTTTGGCTTGTATGATAGGTCAAGTCGGGCTTCCTGGCGGTGGATTTGGTTTTGCATTGCATTACAACGGCAACTCACAAGCTAGAAGTGGCGTGAAAATGCCCGGTGGAATTTCACAAGGCAAAAACAAAGTCGATTTGATAATCCCTGCTTCAAGGGTAAATGAAGCGCTTTTAAACCCAGGAAAAGAGATAAATTTCAGGGGCGAAAAGATCAAACTTCCGCATGTCAAAGTCCTTTATGCAGTAGGAACGAATATCCTAGGTCATCACCCAGATACAAACGAGGTTTTAAAAGCCCTAGCCAAGGTCGAGACTATCATTTCCCAAGAGCCGTTTTGGACGCCGATGAGCAAGTGGGCCGATATTGTTTTGCCGACAACCACACAGCTCGAAAGAGATGATATAGCTTATGGCGGATCGTATTCACAAGACTATGTTTATGCACTCAAAAAGGTCTTTGAACCGCCATTTGAAGCTAGAAACGACTATGACATTTTCGCCGATATGGCAAAGATGGTTTCTGAAAAAGCGTGGCGACAATTTACTGGCGGCAAGGATAAAATGGAGCAAATTAGGGGACTTTATGAGCGTAGCGATTGTCCAAATTATATGAGTTTTGATGAGTTCTGGGAAAAGGGATTTGTGCATTTTGAGCCAGGCGAAGAGGCGCGAAAATTCGTGCGACTTGGCGCATTTAGAGCAGATCCGGTAAAAAACAAACTCTCTACCGAAACAGGCAAAATTCAAATTTATTCAGATAAATTTGCAAGTTATAATCTGCCTGATTTTAAGGCGCACCCTATGTGGTTCGAACCTAGCGAGTGGTTAGGAAACAAAGAGCTTGTAGCGAAATTTCCATTTCATATTTTAAGCCCGCACCCAGCATATAGAATTCACTCAAATTTGGATAATTCTGATTTTATACGCAAAATTTGCAAAGTCGGCAACAGAGAGCCTGTAACCATAAACGACGAAGACGCGAGCGCACTTGGTGTCAAAGACGGCGATACGGTTGAGATTTACAATGATCGTGGCAGAGTGCTAGCTGGTGTAATCGTAAGCAAATCCATAATGAAAGGCGTAGTAGCACTTTGTGAGGGCGCGTGGTATGATCCAGACGAAGAGGGCAGGGATCAAGCAGGACACATAAATGTGCTGACAACCTCAATTCCTACTTCGCAAATGGCACAGGCTACTTCTGCAAATACTTGTCTAGTAGCGATTAAAAAAGTAGATGTCACCCCATACAAAGGCATAAGCGAACCAAAAGTAATCGAGGGCTAAGATGAAAAAAATAGTTGTATTTATGGCAATTTTGCTAAATTTGGCGTTTGGCGAGACGAAATTTGTCGCGGATATCAAAACCGATTTGATTGATCCAAACACTAAAAGCGTGGTTGGCGAAATTTTAGAAGGAACGCCAGTGGAAATCATCAAAGATGACGGAAAATTCGCCCTTGTCGAAATTAGTGGCGAAGTAAGCGTCACAGATGATAAAATTTTGGCTCTTAAAAAAGATCCGCTTGTGGTATTTTTCAAAATGAAGGAGCAAAAGGCTACGCCAAAGGCGCAGTTTTTGGTAGATAGCACGAAGCTTGGCTCAGATCCGCTTGAAGCGTGGGAAGAGGTAGAAATGCTCTATTACGATACTTGCAGTTCGTGCCATGCCGCACACAAGCCAAAAGAGCATTTAATGATCGAGTGGGACGCGCTGATTACAGCAATGCAGCTGTTTGCTAAAATCGACGATGACGAAAAAGCAAGACTACTGCGCTATGTTCAAGCTTATGCAAAAGACGGCATAGTCAAGGAATAAAAACTTTCTTTCAAACACTTTCGCGCTAAATTTTACTTCAAATTTGGCGCGATAAATTCTCTCCTTTATTATCAAATTAAGCTTTATTTTGATAAAATCGCGCCTTTTAAATTACAAAAAGGAAACCTATGCAAATCCCAGAAAAGGTCGTTCCACGCGATAAAATCATCGTTCGCACAGGGCTAGTTGGAATTCTTACAAATGTGATTTTGGCGCTGTTTAAGGGGGCGATTGGGTTTTTTACAAACTCCATTGCTATCGTAATTGATGCTATCAACAATCTAAGCGATGTGCTAAGCTCGGTCATTACGATTGTAGGGCTAAAACTTGCTGGCAAAAAACCAGACAAAGAGCACCCCTACGGGCATGGCAGGATCGAGTATCTCACGGCTCTAAGTATCGGCGTGATTATCCTATATGCGGGGTTTGCGGCGCTTATTAGCTGTGTGCGCAAGATTTTTGCTCCGCTCACGCCAGATTACGACGGCGTTTCGCTATTTTTGATCGCAGTTGCGGTCGTGGTAAAAATCGTGCTTGGCTCATATACTCAAAAAATGGGCGTCAGGGCGAATTCTGACTCGCTAATCGCAAGTGGGATTGACGCGAAATTTGACGCGCTAGTGTCGTTTTCGACGCTAGTGGCAGCGTTTATTTTTATATTTTTCGGCGTGGCTTTGGAGGCGTATTTGGGCGTGATTATTTCGCTACTGCTTATCAAAACAGCTGCCGAAATTTTAAAAGACACTATCAATAAAATTTTAGGAAGCCCACTAAATATCGAGATTGCAAAGCAAATTTATACCGAAATCAAGAAAATCGACGGCGTGCTTGGCGCGTATGATTTGATGTTTCACGACTACGGCCCTGATAAAATGCTGGGCTCCGTGCATATCGAAGTTAGCGAGGATATGAGCGCGGCTAGTATAGATACACTCACGCGAAAAATTCAGAGTGAAATTTTTGCCAAATTTAGCGTGGTTATTGATACTGTGGGCATTTATGCGCTAAATTTAAAAGATGAGCAAACCGCTAAAATTTATAGTGAAATTCAAAAAATAGTTTTTAGCGATGAAAAAATTTTGCAAATGCACGGATTTCACGCAAATTTGACCGAAAAAATCATCAGTTTTGATGTGATTATTGATTTTGATGCGATTAACCGCGAGCAAATCCACCAAAATATCATCAAAGAAGTCAGCGCAAAATTTAGCGATTATGAAATTTTAATCGCCCTTGATAGCGATTATAGCGCCTAAATTTTGGCTAAATTTAGCCTTTTTTTGTATAATCGCAAAATTTTAAATTCCAAGGATAAAAAATGATAGAAATCAAAGATTTAGTAATGCGTTTTGGCAAACAGCTGCTGTTTGAAAATGTAAATTTGACACTTCTAAAAGGCCATAGATACGGACTAATCGGCGCAAACGGCGCGGGTAAATCGACGCTACTTAAAATTTTAAGTGGCGAGGTCGAGCATAGTAGCGGCGAAATACTCGTCGAAAACGGCCGCAAAATTGGCGTGCTCGGGCAAAATCAATTTGCCTTTGAGGAATTTTTGGTAAAAGACGCGGTTTTGTATGGCAACAAACGCCTTTACGACGCTGTTAAAGAAAAAGAAAAACTCTACGAAAGCCCTGAATTTACGGACGAAATCAACGACCGCTTGGCTGAGCTAGAAATCATCTGCGCCGAAGAGGATCCGAACTACGAGTATGAGACGAGAATCGAGAAAATTTTAAGTTCGCTGGGATTTAGCGAAGATGAATTTGGCAAAAAAATGAGCGAAATCGAGGCTAGCGACAAGGTCAAAATCCTCCTAGCCCAGGTGCTGTTTCCTAAGCCTGATATTTTGTTTTTAGACGAGCCGACAAACAACCTCGACATCGACGCGATTGCGTGGTTGGAGTTCGAGCTAAACCGCCACGAGGGCACTATGGTGGTCATCAGCCACGATAGACACTTCCTAAACCGCGTCTGCACGGACATTTTGGATGTGGATTTCAAAAAGGTGCGCGAGTTTAGCGGAAATTACGATGACTGGTTTATCGCGGCAAATTTGATAAAAAAACAGGCTGAATTTGAGCGCGACAAAAAGGTCAAAGAAAAGGCAGAACTCGAAAAATTTATCGCCCGTTTTAGCGCAAACGCTAGCAAGGCCAAACAGGCCACAAGCCGTCAAAAACTGCTCGATAAAATCGACATTAGCGAGATTGCGACATCTTCTCGCAGGGAGCCAAGCATACTTTTTAAACTAGGGCGCGAGATTGGAAATGAAATTTTAGAACTTAGCGAGATTGATAAGAGTTTCGGTGAGATTAAAATTTTGCAAAATTTCAATTTAAAGCTTTTAAAGGGCGATAAAATCGCGGTTATCGGGCGAAACGGCGTGGGCAAATCGACGCTGTGCAAGATCATCGTGGGCGAAATGGCGCCAGATAAGGGCAAAGTGCATGTGGGCGCGACTATCGAGCAAGGATACTTCGCGCAGGATACGAGCTCGGCGGTGAGTGGCGAAGCGAAGCTGTATGATTATCTCAGAGATGAGAAAAACAAGGATTTAGACGAAATTCGCAAGTGCCTTGGACGAATGCTTTTTAGTGGAGCTGAGCAAGAAAAAAGCGTGGGTGCGCTAAGCGGTGGCGAAAAGCACCGCGTAATGCTAAGCAAACTAATGCTAACTAAGCCAAATTTTTTGGTGCTTGATGAGCCAAACAACCACCTTGATTTGGAGGCGATTATCGCTCTTGGCGAAGCGCTTTATAACTTCGCTGGGTGCGTGATTTGCGTCAGCCACGACCGCGAACTAATCGACGCTTTTGCGAACCGCATTTTGCACCTTAAAGGAAACGGCGAGATTGTGGATTTTCGCGGGACTTACGAAGAATACAGAGCGAGCCTGGGGGAAGAGTGATGATAAAAGTGCGCGTAAATGGGCGTGAGTGCGAGTTTGACGCCGATATGAGCGTGGAAGAATTTATGATTACGCAAGGGTTTGATTTGCGCTATATCGCCGTGGAAGCCGACGGAGAAATTTTATCAAAAAAGCTTTGGAAAAGTTCGCAAATCTCAGATTTTAAAATTTACGAAATAGTCGAATTTGTCGGTGGCGGGTGAAATGCTGAATTTAAAAAACGAGAGTGAATTTAGGGCTGAAATTTTCGCGCGAAATCCGCGTGGCGTGAGCGAGATTTTATCACGCGCTAGGGTTTGCATACTAGGGGCTGGTGGGCTTGGCTCAAATGTCGCTATAATGCTTACTCACGCTGGTGTGGGCGAGTTTTTGCTTGTAGATTTTGACATTGTCGAGCCGTCAAATTTAAATCGCCAACACTACGCCTTAAAACATTTAGGACGCCCAAAAATAGAAGCTTTAAAAGAGCAAATTTTAGAAATTAACCCTTACGCAAAAGTGCAAATTTGCGGCGAAAAAATCACAAGTCAAAACGCAAGAGAGATTTTAAAAGATGAAAAAATCATCTGCGAGTGTTTCGACGGAGCCGAAAATAAGGCGATGATAGCGAATTTATCGGCTGAGTATAGGGATAAAATTTTCGTTTGCGCTTCGGGTATGGCTGGTCTTGGGGGAGCAAATTCTATCCAAACTCGCAAATTTGGAGCAAATTTATATCTTTGTGGCGATAGCGCAAGTGGGGCAGGGCTTGAAAACGGGCTAATTTCTGCGCGAGTAATGCTATGCGCCGCCCACCAAGCAAACACCGTGATAATGGCGATTTTGGGTGAAAATTAAAATTTTCGTCATTGTGAGCAGAAAATTTGTTTAATCTGTTATAGCTAGCGAGCTTCGCTCGCAATGACAATAGCGAGCAAAATTTGTCTAATTTGTCATTGCGAGATTTTCGTAAGAAAATCGAAGCAATCTACGAGTGCAAACTACCAGACGCTGTAATTCGTGTCATTGCGAGACGGCAACGCCAGGGGAGCAATCCAGTAAAATTTAGAGTGAGTTTTTTAAAATTCCATAAAATATAAATTCCGATAAATTTTTATGTGAATTAAAAATTTATTTGAATTTCCCTGGATTGCTTCGTCGCTATGCTCGCAATGACAGCAAATTTAGCGTTCGGTAATTTTAAGTCGTAGATTGACTTCGCCTACGGCTCGTCCAAACCTGTCGTGCTACGCACGCCACCGCTACGCTTGTTTTGCCCCGTCGTTACACTCGCTCGCAATGACAAAATAAAGTAAATTTTGCTTCGCTTACAATAACAATAAGATTTCGGCGCAGTATTTCAGGGTGACAGATTATGTGTCATTGCGAAAAGCCAAAACCTACATATATTTTTCTAAAACTTTTGGAATTTCGATAGTGCCATCGGCTCGTTGGTAGTTTTCCATGACAGCGATTAGCGTCCTGCCCACTGCCAAAGATGAGCCATTTAGCGTATGCACGAGAGCATTTTTCTTATTTTCATCTTTATAGCGGATTTTCGCGCGTCTAGCTTGAAAATCACGACAATTTGAAATCGAGCTTATTTCTCTATATTTATTTTGTCCCGGAAGCCAGACTTCAAGGTCGATAGTTTTAGCCGCACTAAATCCCAAATCTCCACTGCAAAGCACCATGTGGCGGTGCGGAAGTCCCAAAGAAGCTAGTAAATCACTAGCGCAGGATACCATTTCTTCTAGCATTTTTGCGCTATCTTCTGGCTTCGTAATCGCCACAAGCTCGACCTTTTCGAACTGATGCTGACGAATCATGCCCCTAGTATCGCGCCCTGCGCTACCGGCTTCTTTGCGGAAGCAGTGGCTGTAACTCGTAAGCTTTATCGGTAAATTCGCGCTTTCGATAATCTCATCGTTAAATAAATTCGTCGCTGTAACTTCGCTGGTGGGTATGAGATACAAATTTAGCTCGTCGCTATCTACTTTGTAAAGATCGTCTTTGAATTTGGGTAGCTGTCCTGTGCCGTAAAGTATCTCATCACGCACCAAAAACGGCATATTTACAAGCTCAAAACCACGGCTATTGTTAAAATCTATCATATAATTTATCAGCGCCATATTTAGCTTCGCACCAAGCCCACGAAGTGCGGTAAAACGGCTACCACTAAGCTTCACGCCTCGTTCGAAATCTAGCCAACCAAGGCTTTCGCCTAGCTCGAAATGCTCTTTTGGCGTAAAGTCAAATTTACGCGGTTCTAGCACGGTTTTTACGCATACATTTTCGTTTTCATCTGCACCAAATGGGACATCATCATCGATGATATTTGGCACGACGGCTGCGACACTATTTAGCTTTTCTTCGCACTCGACAACCACTGAATTAAGATCGGCGATTTTTGCCTTGTTTGCGTCAAGCTCGGCTTTTAAGGCTTTCATGTCGCCACCATTTCGCGCGATGACACCCATTTCTTTACTTTTGGCGTTTTGCACGGCTTGCAAATTTTCTAAATTTGTCTTTTTTTCTTTTAGTTCGTTGTAAGCGTTAAGTAGGCTTTTTAGCGTGTCTGAGGGGACTTTTTTGGCGATTAGTTTTTTATTAAATTCGTCAAAATTTGTTTCGATTAGTCGTAAATTTATCATATCTTTCTCCGTGAAATAAAAATTTTTGGATTTTAGCGAAATTTTACTTTAAAAATATAAAGTGGGCAAATTTAAGCGAAATTTTATAATATCTAAAAATTTTTAGTGTTATTTTAAGCTAAATTCTGTAATATTACGAAACTAAAATTTTTCACAAGGAGCAAATATGAAATTTAAAATTTTATCCCTTCTAACCTGCGCCGCAACAGCGTCATTTGCGCATTTTGGTGTGATTTTAGCTGATAGCGACATCATAGAAGACGAAGCTAAAAACAAGCTAAATTTAGTTTATGAATTTACTCACCCTTTCGAGCAAAATCGTATGAATTTAGAAATTCCAAATGTGGCTGAAATTTGGATAAATGGCGAGAAAAAGCCGTTTTTGCAAAATTTAAAAGCGCAAAAAGATGGCGAAAACGCTTATTTCACAGCCGAATTTGAGGTAAAAGAACCGGGCGTTTATCAATTTTACTTCGATCCTAAGCCATATTTCGAACCAGCCGAGGGAAAATTTATTCGCCACCAAAGCAAAACCATAATCGACGCTTACGGATATGGCGAGGGCTGGGGCGAGCCAGTGGGGCTAAAAGCCGAAATCGTGCCACTTACGCGCCCATTTGGGCTGTATGCGGGCAACTCGTTTTGCGGGACAGTATTATACAAAAATGCCCCAGCTAAGGGCGTAGAAGTCGAGGTCGAATACTACAACAAATCCGCCATAAAAGCCCCTAGCGAGGACCATATCACGCAGGCTCTCAAAACTAATGCAAACGGGGAATTTTGCTTTACGATGCCTTTATCTGGGCATTGGGGCTTTGCGGCGCTAATCGATGATGACGAAAAAATCGCGCACGAGGGCAAGGAATACGGCGTCGAGCTTGGTGCGGTGCTTTGGGTGCAAACCAAAGACTACGAAAAATAGGGCTTTGCGCGTGAAATTTGACGGGAAAATCGAAGCGAAATTTAGTATGAATTTAAGCGAGAAATTTGGCGCAAATTTTACCTATAAATTTAGCTCAAATTTGAGCGAAATTTCATTTAAAATTACGAAATTTAGGACATTAAATGCACATTAGCGAAGGCGTTTTACCAAGCGAAATTTTAATCTCAGGCTGGGCGATAAGCGCGCCCGTGGTGGCGTATCTCGCATACCGCTTAAAAGTGGAGAAAATCCCGCAAGTAGCGTGTATGAGCGCGATTTTTTTCATCGCTTCATTTATCCATTTGCCAGTGGGCGCAAGCTCCGTGCATTTGATTTTGGGCGGATTAATCGGCGCAGTGTTGGGTGCTGACGCGATTTTAGCGATATTTGTGGGGCTTATGCTTCAAGGGGTTTTCTTTGGCTTTGGCGGGATTACGATTTTGGGCGTAAATACCGCGATTATCGGCTTTCCAGCCGTTTTGGGCACAGTGTTTGTGTGCGCGTGGAAAAATGCTAAAATGCCCGCCACGACGGCATTTTTCCTAGCAGGAGCGGTGCCGATACTCATCTCGACGCTACTTTTGGATTTAATCCTTTTTGCTAGTGGCAAGGAATTTTACACAATCATCACGCTAATCTCGCTAGAATCGGCAGTTTTGGCGGTTTTGGAGGGGATTATCGCGCTGTTTGCGCTGAAATTTATCGTGCGGGTAAAAAAGGAAATTTTGCTATGAAAAGGCTCGTTTTTGCGCTGTTTGCGCTTGGTTTAGCGAATACTGCCCCGGCTCACTCGCTCAAAGTTTTCGCCAGCCAAGACGGGGAAAATGTGCGTATAAAAAGCTTTTTTTACGGCAATTCGCCCTGCCAAAACTGCGATGTGAAAATCAGCCAAAACGGCGCAGTATTACTGGAAGCAAAAACCGATAAAACTGGCGTTTTAAGCCTAAATTTGGGCGCTGGGGAATACGAAATCGAAATTTACGGCGGCGCAGGTCATGCGAAAAAAATAAATTTTAAAGTAGAAAATTTAGGTGGAAATTCGCAAAATTTGCAACGCCAAAATTTAGATCAAAATTCGAGCGAAATTTTGCAAAATTCGCCCGAACTAGAAAATTCATCAAACCAAAATTTATTAAATTTTGCGCTTAGTTTGGCTATAATTTTTGCGATTTTTGGCGCACTCTACGCCATAAAAAAACGCAAATAAGGATCAAAAATCAAAACTTTTAACCCCTGCCAAAACGCCGCAATTAGCCTACTTTGCTTTGTGATTTATAGTTTTTTTGTCGCACTTGGGGGCAAAATTTATCTTAGCTATTTTTTGCCAGTTTTGGCTCTTTTGGCACTAAATTTCGCCGATTTTAAAGAGATTTTTAAAAAACTTGCGATTTTAAATATTTTTGTATTTTTTATGATACTAAGCGCGCTAATAGCGCAAAATTCACACTTTGCACTGCTTGTATTTTTTAGAGCAAATTTGATTATGCTTTTTGCGATTTTGATTTTTTGGAAGAGGGACGAGTATTTTTTGGCACGCGGGGTGCGAAATTTAGGGCTTGGGGATAAAATTTCATCGATTTTTTATTTTTGCGTGAAATTTATCGCATTTTTGCGCGCGGAGTTAGAACGCCAAAAAACCGTGCTTTTAGTGCGTGGATTTAGGGCGAAAAGCTCGATTTTTAGCTACAAAACCTACGCAAACTGCGTCGCGCTACTGATTTTAGGGGCGTTAGGGCGGGCAGAAAATCTGCAAAACGCCTTGATTACGCGCGGATTTAGCGGGAAATTTTTCTTCGCCAAAGAGAAATTTGGCGCACTCGAAATCGGATTTTTATTTTTTGTATTAATTTGCCTTTTTGCAAGGCTTGGAGAGATGATTTGAGCTGTTCGGTAAAACTTAGAAATTTAAGCGCGAAAATGGGCGAGAGAGCCCTTTTTGCGGGGCTAAATTTAGATGTCGCGCACAAGGAAAAAATCGTAATCTTGGGCGAAAATGGTCGCGGGAAAACCACGCTTTTGGAGATTTTGTGCGGGTTAAGGGCGTCTAGTGGCGGGGAAATCGAGATTTTTCACGAAAAAATTTCTAGCGTCAAAGAGTTTGCGAAATTTCGCCAAAATATCGGGTTTTTGTTTCAAAACTCCGACGAGCAATTCATCTGCGCCAATGTCTTTGACGATGTCGCATTTGGGCTTAGGGCGCGAAACGAAGCGATAAAAAAGGGGCGAAACGGGGGCGCAAAAAAGGCTAAAATTTTAAAATTTTTCCGCAAAAATTCGGGCGGAAATTTAGAGCAAAATTCTAGCGAAATTTTCACCACGCCGCACAATCACCACATAAAACCGCGAAAAATTTTAAGCGAAGACGAGATAAAAATCCAAGTTGATGAGATTTTGCAACGCTTTGGAATCTCGCATTTAAGGGACGCCGTGCCGTATCATCTAAGCGGCGGCGAGAAAAAACTCGTCGCACTTGCTGGGGTGATCGTGTGCGAGCCTGAGATAGTTTTGCTCGATGAGCCCACAACTGGGCTTGATTTTGCTATGCAATCGCGCGTCGCAAAAATCCTAAAAAACCTCGATATTAGCGAGATTATCGTGAGCCATGATGAGAAATTTATAGGTGCCGTGGCAGATAAAATTTACACATTGGGCGAAGAGGGATTATTTAGCGCAAATGGCGAGCCTTGCGGGATTTGAACCACGCGTTTCTACACTGAGAATGTAGCGTCCTGGGCCGCTAGACGAAAAGCTCAAAGAAAAACGCGTATTATACAAATTTTTAGTTAAATTTTTTCTTTGCGTTTGAATTTTGGCGGTTTTATGCGCGGGTTTTTGGCTCTGGGAATACTGCGCCGGAATTGTTTAATGGCGAGTTTTTTCTCATTGCGAGCGTAGCGAAGCAATCTAGGGAAATTCAAAATAAAATTTTAATTCACAAAAAAATTTATCGTAATTTAAAAGTTATAAAATTTTTTTGAAATTCTCCCTAAATTTTACTGGATTGCTTCGACGGCGTTGCCGTCTCGCAATGACACGGATTATATCGTCTGGTGGTTTGCACTCGTAGATTGCCACGAATTTTGCTGACGCAAAATTTTCGCAATGACAGATTAGACAATTTTCACGCTCGTAAATTCTCGCAATGACAAATCAGACAAATTTCGCTCGCTATTGTTATTGCGAGGAGCATAGCGACGAAGCAATCCAGGGAATTTTTTAACTCTTAATTTGTCATTGCGAGCGAGTGTAACGAGCGAAGCAATCTACGATTTAAAATTACCGAACGCTCAATTTGCTGTCATTGCGAGCGTAGCGAAGCAATCCAGGGGAATTCAAGCAAAATTTTAATTCGCAGAAAATTTTATCAGAATTTAAAAGTTATAAAATTTTTGAAATTTATTTGAAATTTTACTGGATTGCTTCGACGGCGTTGCCGTCTCGCAATGACACAGATTGTATCGTCTGGTGGTTTGCACTCGTAGATTGCCACGAATTTTGCTGACGCAAAATTCTCGCAATGACAGATTAAACAAATTTTCGTTTGCAAATTCTCGCAATGACAAATCAGGCAAATTTCACGCTCGCTATTGTCATTGCGAGGAGCGAAGCGACGAAGCAAAACAAGCGTAGCGGTGGCGTGCGTAGCACGACAGGTTTGGACGAGCCGTAGGCGAAGTCAATCTACAAATTAAAATCACCGAACGCCAAATTTGCATTTTTTCGTTTTAAATTTGCGCGCAAATAAATTCGCACAAATAACAAAAATAAAAAATCCGCTAAATGCCTTGATTATTCACATTTTCAAAGGTTAAATTTATATTTATTTTAAGCGATTTAGTAATAAAATAGAGAAAATTTTTACACATAAAATGATGGAGGTCATATTATGAAAAAAGAAAAGGTATTTAGCAGGGCGTTATCTGCTATGTTGATTTTGTTTGGAGTTAGCGTTGGCGCGTTCGGTGATGATAAACTCTACGACGGCTATGCCAGTAATATTAAATATTTTAAACCTACTGCAAGAGCAGATGAGATTCCAAATAGTGGTGAAATTCCTTCTGATTTTTTGGGCGAGCATTTAGGTACCATAACATACGGTGGTAGCGGAACTTCTGGTGTTACGAGTGGCAATAAGCTTTGGGGCGGTCTTGCTCCAAAAAACCCTGATGGTAGCGACAATGTCTGGTATGATGAAAATGGAAAAAAACAATTCATAAATTTTAGCAATCTCGACCCATTAAATCCTCAGAGCCAAAACCTTAGTAGAAGATTTGGTGGTGATGGAACTTATGTATTTGGTGATATCGTGACAGCGGGTGCCCCTGTCATAAAGCCTATGCCGGGTGATACTATGACGAGTTCTGGCCCAAATGTATATGACGGCGATTTTTTTAACGACGGTGGCATAGGGGATACTTTCAATAGCTCTAAAAATGAAATAAAACTTCCAAAGGGCGTTACGAAAGACGATATTGTCATGGCTAGACTTTATTGGTTTGGTCACTTATATAATAACAATGACAAAAACGACGATGACAGAAAAGATACTAAATTAGACGATAGTTATGGTCCAAAAAACTGCACACAAGCTGAGTTAGATGAGGTTGCGAAGCGAAAAAGAGAGGGCAAATTACACAGAGATGCTAGTTGCAAAAGATTTCCAAAAACCCTTAAAATAAAGGCTTTAAAAGACTATAAGGATGTTAAATTAAAGGTAGGAAATAGTTCGGCTTATAATGTCCAAAGAGAAATTTGCGAAGGAATATTTGCCTACAACTCATCCAAGGGCACAAACGAAGGTCAAGCTCAAGTATATGATATGAAGTATAGTTGTTCAGCTGATATTACTAGTTTTGTGAAAAGTAATTTTAAAGATTATAGCGAAAGTATCGACATAGCGGTAGGAAATGTAAATGCCACTGGAAGAAACCCGCATTATGGTAGCAAAGGCAACCAAGTATGGAGGATGATTGATGCTTATAATGGCGGTAGTATAGATGCTGGGTTTTTTGGAGGAAATGCTCGCCTTTTGCCATTTGGCGGTTGGTATGTAGTATTGGTTTATGATAAAAATCTAGAATCACAACAACAACTACTAGATAATCCTAGTAAAATCGGCGCAAGTGATAAAGATGGCGCTAAACAATACATCGATAAATTTTTCAGACCAAAAAATGTTACCTTATACGACGGATATTTGTATATGGAGCCTTCTCCCTCTGGTGTAAGTAACGAAGCGCAAGCATTAGCAAAATCAGTTTATGCTGATTTTGCTTTGAGCGGGTTTTATACGCCCAAAGATGAAAATGTTGATGTCCAAGGCAAACTAGTATTTGCGTCATTTGGTGCAAATAGAGGTCCGAAAACTGGTGAGAGAGAAGGTTTGTTTGTGGCGAAGATCGGTGAGGATTTGTATAGCAACAAAATACCTAGTAATGTCTATCATCCAAATTCTTTCTTTAATGGTTCGAGAACTTGGCTAGAATTAGATGATGAAGGAGATTATGCGTTACAGGGTAGAAGCGGTACTGCTGGGTATTATAATAAAGGCTATCATCAGGGATTTGACCTAGATGAATTTGATATTTCAAACAAATTAGACCATGGGCAAAGTTCGCTCGCTATCAGGGTCGGTCTAACTCCATTTAAACCACAGGGTTCTGATACATACGAAAGCAACCGTGCCTATGTGCAATTTGTGGGTGTATCTGTTGATTTATATACCCCAAAACTATGTTATAACCAGAAATTTTACGACACAGCTGGTTGGTTGAAATTTTATAGCAAAGAAACTGGCGAAAAAATAACTACTGTCGGTGATGTCGATAAACCAGAAAAGGTAGTCGTAGGCGAGACGCTGTATTATAGGACGGAGATTCGAAACCAAGTAGGCAACCAAGGCGAAGGTGAGGATATCGAGGGTGCAGTAGTAGAGCTAGCCACGGGTGCGTCTAATACATACAATAAAAATACCGCTGGTATCAACAATACCAGCCTAGCTAGCAAACAGCTAAGAAATGTGGAATTTAGCTATCTCGTAGATGATAAGCCCGGTGCATATACTACCAACAAAGCAAGGTTAGCTGAGGCGGCGGGAGGCGATGATCCAAGATATACAGGCAAGACTATATTTACGACGAATAATAACAATATGAAATTCCGTATCGGTAGCGATGCTGGTGGCGAAATGGGTGGTGGCGAATATGCTGGTGGTAACATAGGCAAAGGTCAATCAGCATATATCGAGTTTAACGCTACTGTCGGAAATACATATGTATATACGCCTATGAATTATACTTTGTCATATCAAATGAGACTAGCTGGCGGAGAAGCGATAACAGGACCTAAGACTATGCTAGAAAGATGTCCTGATGCAGATCCTGATGAGAAACTTGCGATTTCGTTTTTAAATGGTCTTAAAGTGGTAAATCAAAATTTCAAAGATTTAAAAGACCGAGATAAAAACAGCAAACAAGACGATAGATTATATACCCAAGTAGCAGAGTTGCCATTTGATGTAAATATGGTTTTTCAGCCAGATATTAATGATATATTCCACTGCTCAGAAACTAATGTCGCAGGTGAAATAAAGTGCGATGACTGGAACTATGAGTATGCAGGCAAAGATAAAGAAGATAAAAAAATTGATTTGTGTTCTAGATTTCCTATGATTTTTGCACTCAATAATGATGGCAAATGCCAACCGATAAACTACGAAGATGGCAGGATAGACTACGAGCCAGCTAATGGTGATTTAAAGGATTTTGATTTGCCAGGCAGGGTTTCTATGTCCTGCTATAAGGGCAGTAGATAGAGGCGGTTGTAAAGATATCACAAAAGAGAAAAAATTGCCATTTAAAATAGGTGGCACGAGAGCTATCGACCACGATACTGGCTTTGCAGATAAACAAACAAATGAGCAAGAAAAGGTCGTAGGTATCAAAGATGTAGTTATAGAGGATGCGTTTAATGGCGTAACATTTATGTTTAGCTACTTCCCTAGGGGTGGATATAGCGAACAAAGTATGGTAAATGTAGATGAAAATACGAAATTAGATATGGATAAATTGACTTTATATGAGTATGACGCGGACGGCACAGCTAGGGCTATTTCTGATGCGACTGATTACTATGTAAGGTTTCAAATTGAAAAATTGTATGAAAAATACATAGCCGGATACGATATCGAAGCTGACGAGAGCGAAAAGCGTCCATTAGAAGTCGCATGGCTAAGAGATAGTGTCGATGAGACTGGTGAATATACCGATGAAAGAAAAGCTTTCGAAAAGGAAGTGGAACAAATCAAAGAAGAGATTGGTAAAGCCAAATCATATTTCGGTGTAGAAATGTCGAAAGATGGCTCTTTCCATGTCTGCGATAGTGATAGCTTCGTAGTCAGACCTGCGTATTTCGAAGTAGATATGAGCGCTATCGACAAATACGCTAAACTAGTCGATCCTAGTGGCAAATCTGACAAAGACGGCGATATCACAACGGCATTAGATGACACACATACTACTGATTTGCGCACAGGTGGCGACTATGAGAGCAATAAAGATATTTTAAGCAAGGTGCTTTATGCAAAAAGTTTTGAAGGAAATCCTGTGCCAAACTATACAAATCGCATAGGTGGAAATTTAAGCAATCAAAGATTTGTTAGGAGAGCGAGTTATGATTATAATGGCAAGTCTCTAAGCGCAAGTTCTTCTGACGAAAATGCAACGCTAGCGGCATATAGAGAAAATTTGACTTATCTAAAACCATTTATTTCAAATGATTGTCGCAATAGCATATCAAATCAAGCGTTTTTCATAGAAAGTCAGTTAAAAGATCAAACTTATTTAAGAAAAACGATTGATTATCAGTGTGCTAATGAAAAAATCGGTTATACTGGACTTGTGCTCAAAGACGGCAGATATCAGGTGAGCGATTATGATAAATTAAACAAAGATGACAAATTTGGTAAAGCAACGAGTATAACAGTAGAGCATTGTATGGTGGATAGCAAAGACTTTAATAACATTGAGAATTTTAGAAGAGTTTGGGATAAAGATGCAGTGGCATTGAATGCTATGTTTGATGCCAAGGATATCAATGTCAATGCCAATGGTGTCGCTACCATAAAAACCTTTACTAGCAACGATCTTCGACTAGAAGCTCTAAAAGAGCCAGCAGCGAAGACTGGCAAACCAGCTGTTTTATTCACTGAAATTTTATATAAAGATAAAAATTTAGCAAGCAGACAGGGTGAAATTTTCAATTATTACAATGTCGGCGATGTCATGGTAAGTGTGTATGACAATTCATGGACAGATGCTTTTGGCGATCAGACATTTGATAAAAGAATAAATCCTAGTGCCAAAAAAGATGACGATGATGATGATGATGACGATGATGACGATGATGACGATGATGACGACAAAGATAAAAATAGTAATGATTACTGGGGCACTAAATGTATCATCAACTCTACTACCAATAAGCACGATGAAAGAGGTAGAATCGGTTGCGATATTGGTATAAAACGAGCTACTCACAAGGTAGATGTTGGTGGTCAAAAAGCTGATGATGCGCTAGGTCTAGTGCTACGCTATCAACCAGATAGAATTGTTGCATCTATTAACGGATTGAGAAATGGTTTGCATGGTGCTAGATGGGATGGCGGTGCTGATTACAATGCGAGCGTTACTGCTTTTGTCGGTGATAGAAACAATGAAAATTTTACATATTTCAATTCGGTTGATGTCGAAAATTTTGATATCGACATTGTCGGAAATGGTGAGAGTTATGTAGCTGCTAATGCAAATAACGCTGCGACTAGACAGCTAAGCGAGCTGGCTAGAATTTCGATTAATACCAAGGCGTTTTTGAGCGATAAAGTTCATCCAGGAATCATCGCTACACTATATGATGGTAGAATGAGCACTTATGATAATAACAATACTGAGCCATTGTGTGGTTTCGCGTCTGATATGGATCTTTCTGTAAATTTCAGCTTTGATTGTGCTGCGGATAATAGCGACCCTCGTTGTATCCAAGGTGTAGATCCTGATGAGAGTGCTCCGCAAGAGCCTTATACTCCGTATTCTGGTATGCCTGGTAAAATAGCGAGCGGGTATGGCATTACAATCCCTAACAATGCGAGGTTTTTCAGCGAAAATGCATGTGCAAATAGCGTGAATTATGATACTAGATGTTATAATTTTACTACAAAAGGAGTTAGAGACGAAGAAAGAAAAGTATCTCAAAAACATTTTTCTTTACAACATGCGCTTTCTTACTATACAGACGGTAGCTTAAATAGCGGTCTTATCAATGCGCTAGATACAGCTAATGGCGATATTTTAACTACTAAGTCTCCAAATTTTGTATTAATGTCTCGTGCGTTTAAAGAGGGACAAACACCTACTGCGACTATCTATTTTAACTTCGATAGAATGCAAAAAATCCCTCATTTCCCTGCGCTTGTATATTTGACAGACTTTGATATAGGTAGTTTTGCATTAAGAAGTAATGAGATTCGTCCGGCTAAATTTGGAGCAGATTATAAGCTAAAACCTCGTGGAAGTAACTATGACTATAACTCTGCTCGTGAAGTATTTAATCCCGGCGCTATGAAGATAGATAGAAATAGCACTAAAAGTATCATAAATACAATAACCAATCCAAATGATATCTATGCATATTTCGTATATGGAAAAGCGTATGATATAGAAAATGGAGCGCGAGAATATACGCCAGTAGCTGGTACTACCGAGCCTATAAATATAGAGCAAGGTTTGTATTGTGGCAAAGGTGATAATTTTGCAAATTGCACTGGTATGGTTGCGCCAAATATTATTCCTAGCGCATTAAGGCCTACCACAAATATTTTTACTGATTTGAGAAGAGATAATTCTGAACTTATGGCGCAGAAAGGTTTTGTTAGAAATGTGAATTCTCGCGTAGATGCTACTTTGGCGCCTAGTGTGTTTGTTTCTAGATATGCTACTAGCAGAGTAACATTAAGCAATATATCGACGCTTCAAAACGGAGTTCAAACTCTAAGGGTAACTCATCCAAACAGAGCGAGTGATACTATTAGGATTATAACAAATCCGTGGTTGATTTACACTCCAAATGATACTGCGATATTTATAGAAGATTCGGCATTTGTTGGCGGAAACGACTATGCTGCTAGATACTCTGGTGTTAGACAATACTTTAATCCTATTAAGGTTCGTTTTACTGCGACTGGTGATTGGGCTGGTGAAGGCGGTATAAAGGGTGAAAAAAATAAACAAGTCGGTAATTTCGCCGGTGATAGTAATAGTGAAGCTTCTGTGGATGGCGGAGCAAAAGAAGGTTCTAGCGGAAGAACATACCGCAACAACCGCATTAACTGGTAACTTTCACGCCAGTTAAAATTTAAAGCCTAGCCTTGGTGCTAGGCTTTTTTAAATTTAATCAAATTTAAAAAAATAGTAAAATTTAAATTAGGAAAACATTTGAAAAATATACGAAATTTCAGCATTATTGCCCACATAGACCACGGCAAAAGCACCCTTGCAGACAGATTAATCAGCGAGTGTAAGGCGGTCGAAGATCGTCAAATGAGCTCGCAAATCATGGATACTATGGATATCGAAAAAGAGCGTGGTATCACTATCAAGGCCCAATCCGTGCGCTTAGAATACGAGCTTGGTGGCGAAAAATATGTCCTAAATCTCATCGACACCCCAGGCCATGTGGATTTTAGCTACGAAGTGAGCAGAAGTCTGGCTAGCTGCGAGGGCGCGATACTCGTCGTCGATGCCAGCCAGGGCGTGCAGGCTCAAACTATCGCAAATGTCTATATCGCACTCGAACACAACCTAGAAATTATCCCTGTGCTAAACAAAATCGATCTTCCATCAGCAGATCCTACGCGCGTCAAGGACGAGATTGAGCATATAATCGGACTTGATTGTTCAGAGGCAATCGAAGTAAGTGCGAAGACCGGGCAGGGTATAAAAGAGCTATTAGAGGCGATTATCACGAAAATCCCAGCCCCTAAAACCGATGAAAACAAACCGCTAAAAGCGCTTATTTATGATAGCTGGTTTGATAACTATCTTGGCGCGCTAGCACTTGTGCGCATTTATGACGGAGTGGTCAAAAAGGGCGATGAGGTCTATGTCATGGGCACTGGCGGTCGCCACGAGGTGCTAGGGCTCATGTATCCAAACCCTCTTGCGCCGATTAAAACAAACGCCGTGCGAAGCGGCGAGGTCGGTATCGTAGTAATGGGGCTAAAAAATGTCAGCGATGTGCAAGTCGGCGATACGATTACGCTCTATCGTAATCAAGCTTCCCAGCCAATCGGTGGCTTTGAAAAGGCAAAGCCTTTTGTGTTTGCTGGAATTTACCCCGTCGAAACCGATAAATTCGAAGAGCTACGCGACGCGCTAGATAAGCTCAGCCTAAATGATAGCTCGCTTAGCTACGAGCCAGAGACCTCGCTTGCGCTTGGATTTGGCTTTCGCGTGGGGTTTTTGGGCTTGCTTCACATGGAGGTTGTCAAAGAGCGTTTGGAGCGCGAGTTTAACCTCGATCTAATCGCTACTGCGCCGACTGTTACTTATGAAGTATATCTCACAGACGGCTCTATCAAGCGAATCCACAGCCCTAGCGAACTGCCTGAGCCAAACTATATAGATCATATCGAAGAGCCCTATGTGCGCGCTACAATCATTACGCCGAGTGAATTTTTGGGGAATTTAATCACGCTTTTAAATTCTCGCCGTGGCGTGCAGACCAAAATGGACTATATCACGCCAGAGCGTGTTTTGCTCGAATACGATGTGCCGACAAATGAGATTATTATGGATTTTTACGACAAACTCAAATCCTGCACCAAAGGCTATGCGAGTTTCGATTACGAGCCTAGCGATTATAGGCGCGGAAATTTGGTCAAACTCGATATTCGCGTCGCTGGCGAGGCTGTCGATGCGCTCTCTATCATCGTGCCGGTAGAAAAGGCGCAGTCTAAGGGCAGGGATCTGGTAAAGGCGATGAAGGAAATTGTCCCGCGTCAGCTTTTTGAGGTGGCGATTCAGGCCAGTATCGGCAACAAAATCATCGCCCGCGAAAATGTCCGCGCCATGGGCAAAAATGTAACCGCCAAGTGCTACGGCGGCGATATCACGCGCAAGCGCAAGTTGCTCGAAAAGCAAAAAGAGGGCAAAAAGCGCATGAAGGCTATCGGTAAGGTGAATTTGCCTAGCGAGGCGTTTTTAAGCGTTTTGAAGATTGATTAAAATTTGGCTCTTTGGGGAATACTGCCCCGGATTTCTCGTGTGATTTTTGTCGCAGAAATTTTGCGAGGGTAAAATTTGTTTAATTTGTCATTGCGAGCTTTCGCAGAAAGCGAAGCAATCTACGAGCAAAAATAATCAAAATGCGAATTTCGTGTCATTGCGAGACGGCAACGCCGTCGAAGCAATCCAGAAAAATTTCCAAAGAATTTCTAAATTTCTAAATTTAAAATTCCGATAAATTTTTCTGCGAATTAAAATTTATTTGAATTTCCCTGGATTGCAACGCTGGGCTCGCAATGACAGCAAATTTAGCGTTCGGTAATTTTAAATCGTAGATTGCTTCGTCGCTTTGCTCCTCGCAATGACAAATTAAAAGTCGATGAAAATCCCATGGATTAGCATGTTAGCTGCGTTTGCTTGCAAATGACAAATCAGGGAAATTTATAAGCCCAAATTTGGGCTTATAAAGTAGAATTTAGCTTAAAAATTGCTAAGGAAATCGTCTAGCAGAAGGTATTTTTTATCGATACTGCCTTTGTAAAATTTCTCGAAAGTATCGGTATATGCGTGTTGGAAAAACTCCGCCTTTGTTAGCTCAATAATCGCGTTATTTACGAAATTTACAAGCTCTGCGTTGCCTTTTTGCGCGCCCACACAGATATAATCTATCTCGCCTACGCTTTTGACGCCAGTTTCTAAGCTAGGATTATTCATCACAACTGCGGCGGCTGTGATATTTGTGTGCATGTAGCCATCGACTTCGTTTGATAACATTTTTTCCGCGCACTCTACGCCATGTTCGCAGTAAGAAACATCAAAACTATATTTTTGTGCATTTGTTTTGAGCCAATCATCGCTTGTGGTACCCTTTTGGACTATGATTTTTTTGCCCTTTAAATCAGATAGTTTTGTAACTCCGTCAGCTTTTCTGGTGACTACGACTTGCACATCTGCTAGGTATGGTACTGAAAAATCCACTTCCTTAGCGCGCGCTGGTGTGGCAGAAAAGTTGCCGACCACTAGGTCTAAATCGCCGTTTTTAAGCATAGGAAGTCTGTCTTTTGCCTCGATGACTACTAAGTCGATTGAGCCGTCGCTTCCTACTAGCTTTGTGCCGATTTCTTTGGCCAAAGATACCTCGAACCCCTCGCTCTGCCCATTTGCTTGCGAGCTAAATGGAGGCAGGTTTTCTCTGACGCCTATTTTGACCTTTTTGCTTGATTGAATTTCTTGCAAAGAGGCACCAAATGCACATGCACAGCCAAGTGATAAAAGTAAAAACTTTTTCATTATATACTCCTATAAATGAAATTTTAGTTTTTTTTAAAAAGATATTAGGAGTAATTTTACCGTGAAATTTTAAAATAAAATTTAAATTTCACGGCAAATGTGGGTAAATTTAAAGAATTTCTAGTATTAATTTTAACCAAAAAGGCTATTTACGCTCTCGTCGTGATATACGCGACGGATAACCTCGCCAAATAGCGATGTTACCGAGATGACTTTGATTTTATCGCACTCTTGGCGCAACGGAATCGTATCTGTGACGATTAGCTCATCTAGCGCGCCCTCATTTAGCCTTTCATAAGCTGGTCCGCTTAAAACCGCGTGTGTGCAAAACGCCATAACGCTAGTCGCGCCCCTTTCTTTAAACGCAGCAGCGGCTTTGACGATAGTGCCGGCTGTATCGATCATATCGTCGATTAAAATCACATCTTTGCCATTTACATCGCCGATGATATTCATAACTTCGCTTTTATTGGCTTCTTCGCGTCTTTTATCTACAATAACCATATCCAAATTTAACTTTTTAGCAAAGGATCTTGCGCGCGCCACACCGCCGACATCTGGGCTAGCGATGATAGGGTTTTTTAAATTTTTGTTTTTGAAATAGTCCAAAAACGCCAAAGAGCCATATAGATTATCTACCGGAATATCGAAAAATCCCTGAATTTGTCCAGCGTGTAAATCCATCGTAACTACGCGGTCAATGCCCGCTGTTTGCATCATATTTGCGACGAGTTTGGCGCTGATTGGCACTCTTGGGGCTGCCTTGCGGTCCTGTCTAGCGTATCCGAAATACGGCACCACGGCTGTGATTGATCTAGCGCTTGATCTTTTTAGCGCGTCGCTTAGGATTAAAAGCTCCATTAAATTTGAGTTAGCCGGAGCGCAGGTCGGTTGTATGACGAAAACATCCTTGCCGCGCACACTTTCGCCGATTTGCACGCTAATCTCGCCGTCGCTAAATGTCTTGATAGAACACTCGCTAAGTGGCAGGGATAGGTATTTTGAGATTTTTTTTGCGAAGTCAGGATTGGCGCTTCCTGATACGATTTTATAGCCACGCATATTTTGCCTTTGTGATAAGATGAGCCCTAATTTTACACCAAAGCTGATAAATTTAAGCTAATTTTCTACGATTTTACTCGGTTCGCCAAAAAGATTTGCAAGCTCGGTTTTTAAAATTTCTTCCTTGCTCACAGCTTCGCTTGCAAGTTTGGCAAGCTCGCTTCTGGTTTTTTGCATATCAGGCTTGGCTACTTCGGCGCTGATTTCGTAATTGCTCAAATTTGTCTGATTTAGCAAATTTGGCTTGGGTAAATCCTTTGGCGGGGTTGCCAAATTCGGCTTTGGCTCCGCCTCGCGAAGTGGGGCGTTTTGGGTGATTGAAATTTTAGCATTTTCGCCAAAAGTCATTTTCAAAACGCTATTTATCGCCCTTGACGCGGCGCGCAAATACTCTTTGTCCTCGTTTTTGGCGCGCGAAATCAGATACAAAGTGGAGTTTTCAAATTTGACAAATTCAATGCAATTATCAAATTTCTCGCCCAGCTCGTAGCTTCTATCGTATAAATTCGAAAGAAATTTATCATACGCCGAATTCGCATTTAGCGTATCTGCGCCTGTTTTTTGCGCTACTTTTTGCTCTAAATCGTTTAGTTTTTGGCTGGTGCTGTTTTGCGCAGGAGCTGGACTTTGCGCTGAATTTTGCGCTGGATTTGGCGCATTTCGCGGTGCGCTGAAATTTGCATTTGCCTGCGCGCTTTTTGGCGTAGCAAAATTTGGCGCAGTGCCCAAATTTGCCCCACTTGCACCGCCATCATCAATGGATTTTGAAATTTCGATTAATTCGTCGATTTCTTGCAAATTCACAGCTTCCATCATCAAAAATATCATCATCAAAAGCGAGTAAGTATTATCCGAACTCACGCCTAGCATACTTTTTGCGCCGGCTAAAATTCGGAAAAATCGCTCATAAATTAGCATGCTAAATTTGGTATCATTTCGCAAAAATTTCTCTTTTAAATTTGCAATCATCTCGTCGATTATGGTCTCGGCGTTGTAGTTTTCGATCTCTTTGACGATTTCGATAGCGCCCACGCGGTCTTGGCGCAAAACGATTTCTAAAATTTCATTGATTTTGGCGGGATCTAGGAGCCCTAGCATATCGGCTACTGCGGTTTGCGTGACATTTTCTTCGCTATAAATTATGGCTTGATCTAAAAGCGTGAGAGTATCCCTAAGCGAGCCAGAACCGCTTCTAGCTAGGATTTTGAGCGCGCCGTTTTCGTAAGAAATACCCTCGTTTTGCAAAATCGCTTCAAGGTGCGAAATAATCGCTAGTTGGGCGATTGGTTTGAAGCGGAAGTGTTGCGTGCGCGAAAGCACGGTCGCTGGTAGTTTGAGCGGGTCTGTGGTAGCTAGGATAAATTTCACATACGCAGGCGGTTCTTCAAGCGTCTTTAAAAGGGCGTTTGAAGCCTCTTTGGTAAGCATATGAACCTCGTCAATGATAAAAATTTTAAATCTCGCACTAGCCGGGGAGTATTTGGTCTGCTCGATTAGCTCCCTGATATCGTCGATTTTGCGGTGGCTTGCGGCGTCCATTTCGATGATGTCGATATGGCGACCCTCGTTTGCCATTATGCAGTTATCGCAACTCTCGCAAGGCTTCGAAGTGGGTCCGTGATCGCAAAGCAGGGCTTTGGCGAAAATACGCGCGGTCGAGGTCTTGCCAGAGCCTCTAAGTCCGCTAAAAAGATACGCATGTCCTAGTCTTGCGCCATCAAGTGCGTGCGCTAGGGAGCTTGCGATTGCGTTTTGTCCGATTAGGGCGTCGAAGTTTTTGGGTCTGTATTTTAGTGCGAGTGCTTGCAAAATTTCTCCTTGATTTAAAACTTTTAATAATACAAAAAAAACTATAAATTTAAAATTTATCGCTATATTACGCCAAATTTTTCAAAAAAGGATCAAAATGAAATCAATTTTTGTCGCAATCTTTGCACTTCTAATCGCAGGGTGTTCGAGCAATACGCCTGTTTTGGGGCTTAGTCCATATATTTCTGGTGTTGCGCCACAGGCAAAAACCAAAAGCGCTGGCGAGCTAAATATCAAAGACTCTCGCCAAAACAGCCTAATCATCGGCACTATCAACGATAATAGCGGAAATTTAATCGATGAGGTTTTGCTTAAAACAGATTTGAGTTCGTGGTTCGAAAACGCCCTTAAAACCGAGCTTGGCGCGCGTGGCGTAGCCATAGGCGCAGGTGGGGCTAACATAAGCGTGGATATCAAAACCCTAAATGCCGCAATCGAGGGGTATTCTAAACAAAATATGAGCGCAAAAGCCGAAGTTTTCATAACTATCGTAAATGGCACCAGAACGATTACCAAGCGCGTCGCCCAAGATCAAAGCGAGTTTGCAGCCCTTCGCAATGCCCGCACAATGGAGCCTTTCGTCGAAAGTATGCTAAGAGATATCATCAAAAAATCAGCCGATCAAATCGTCTCTTCGCTCTAAATTTTAAATGCGTTGCATTAATTGTGGCGCATTTTCCCTGCGCCTTTTTTGCGCCTCTTGTGCGCGCACCCTCTCGCAAAACCGCCTAAACGCGCGTGTGGTGGAGGATTTCGTGGTATTTTATTATTATGGATACTCGGAGGTTAAAAATTTAATCCTCTCCAAGCACCATTTGCACGGAAGCGCGGTTTTATCGCGTTTGGCTAAATTTAGCTTGGCGAAATTTCCAAATGAATTTAAGGCTTTTTTAGATGAGAATTTGCCAAATTTGACGCGCGAAATCCCAAATTTCAAATTTCAAGCTGTCCCGCTAGATGATGATATCAGCTCAGGTTTTTCGCATACTGCCGTGCTTGCTCGTGCGCTAAAATCGCGCGAAATCACGCCAACTTATGGCGTGATTAAAGCCCAAAACAAGGTCAAATACGCAGGTCAGTCCTTGGAATTTCGCCTAAAACACAGGCGCGATTATAAAATTACAAAAGAGCCAAAATTTCCCGTGATTTTAGTCGATGATATCGTTACAACCGGGCTTAGTATGTTGGAGGCTAGGGAGGTTTTAAAAAAGGCTGGATTTAGAGTGGTTTTTGGCATAGTTTTGGCAAATGCACAAATTTAAGCAAATTTACGCGAATTTTAGGTTACTCAAAAGGTTTTTTTGCTAAAATCAAAAGTTTAAATTTGCAATAAGGAAAGATATGCAAGAAAGTATTTTTGACACACAAGAAATCATAGACATAGATGTTGAAGAATCAATAAAAACAAGCTATTTAGACTATTCGATGAGCGTTATCATAGGTCGCGCCTTACCTGATGCCAGAGACGGCTTGAAGCCCGTGCATAGGCGAATTTTATACGCTATGAACGACCTTGGAGTTAGTTCTCGCCAACCATATAAAAAATCAGCGCGTATCGTGGGCGATGTCATCGGTAAATACCACCCACACGGCGATACAGCGGTGTATGATGCACTAGTGCGTATGGCACAAAGCTTTTCTATGAGAATTCCAACCGTCGATGGTCAGGGAAACTTCGGCTCGATTGACGGCGACGGCGCAGCTGCTATGCGTTATACAGAGGCTAGAATGACGCCACTAGCCGAAGAGCTTTTGAAAGATTTAGACAAAGAGACGGTCGATTTCATACCAAACTACGATGAGAGCCTAAGTGAGCCTGATGTGCTTCCTGCGCGCGTGCCAAATTTGCTTTTAAACGGATCAAGCGGTATCGCTGTGGGTATGGCGACAAATATCCCGCCACACAGCCTTGATGAGCTTGTAGATGGGCTTTTACTTTTAATCGACAATAAAAACGCAAGCCTTGAAGAGGTCATGCAATACATCAAAGGTCCAGATTTCCCAACCGGTGGGCTTATTTTTGGCAAAAAGGGCATAATTGATGCTTATCGCACAGGTCGTGGTAGGATTAAACTGCGAGCCAAAACCCACATTGAGAAAAAAGCAAACAAAGATGTCATTGTAATTGATGAGCTTCCATACCAAACAAACAAAGCCCGTTTGATTGAGCAAATCGCGGATTTGGTCAAAGATAAGCAAATCGATGGTATTAGCGAAGTGCGCGATGAGAGCGATTTCGAGGGAATTCGCGTCGTAATCGAGCTCAAACGCGACGCTATGAGCGATATCGTGCTAAATAATCTTTTCAAACAAACCACTATGGAGGGCACTTTTGGCGTAATTATGCTCGCAATCGACGGCAAAGAGCCAAAGGTATTCTCGCTAATCGAGCTACTTAAACTTTTCTTAAATCACAGAAAAACCGTCGTCATTAGACGCACGATTTTCGAGCTTCAAAAGGCGCGCGCTAGGGCGCACATTTTAGAGGGCCTTAAAATCGCGCTTGATAATATCGATGAAGTGATCGAAATCATTAGAAATTCGGCCGATACTGCGATAGCTAGGGAAAATTTAATGGCTAAATTTGGCCTAAGCGAGCTTCAATCAAACGCGATTTTGGATATGAGGCTAAGCAAGCTAACTGGCTTAGAGCGCGAAAAAATCGAAAATGAGCTAAAAGAGCTTTTGGTCGAAATTTCACGCCTTGAAAATATCCTAAAATCTGAAAATTTAATCGAGCAAATTATCAAAGATGAGCTCTTAGAAATCAAAGATAAATTTAAATGCCCGCGCATTACAGAAATCGTCGATGATTACGATGATATCGATATCGAGGACCTTATACCAAACGAAAATATGGTCGTAACTATCACGCATAGAGGCTATATCAAACGCGTGCCAAGTAAGACTTACGAGAAACAAAAAAGAGGTGGCAAGGGTAGGGTAGCAGTGACGACATACGATGATGATTTCATCGAAAATTTCTTCACTAGCAACACCCACGATACGCTTATGTTTGTTACAGACCGCGGACAGCTTTATTGGCTTAAAGTCTATAAAATCCCAGAGGGCTCACGCACAGCCAAAGGCAAGGCGATTGTAAATTTAATCAAACTCGTAGGCGATGAAAAAATCATGGCGATAATCCCGACTACCGATTTTTCAGATAGCAAATCGTTAGTATTTTTCACCAAAAATGGTATCGTAAAACGCACAAATTTAAGCGCGTTTTCAAATATCCGCTCGCTTGGCGTAAGGGCTATCAGCCTAGACGATGATGACGCGCTAGTAACTGCGCTAATCGTGCCAAATGAGGCAGGCGAGAGCGCACCGATTGAGAGCGATGATGAAAATGGACAAAATTTAGAAATTTCGCAAGAAATCGAAGAAGTTGAGAGCGAAATTTTAGATGAAAACAGTAGCGAAATCAACGAAAATATGATTTTCATCGCTACTAAAAAGGGTATGTGCGTTAAATTTAAACTCGGTAAAGTTCGCCAAATGGGACGCGTAGCCAGAGGTGTGAGAGGGCTTAAATTTAAAGAAGCTGGCGATGAGGTGATTGGAGCGACATTTATTTTAAATGATAATTTAGAAATTTTAAGCGTGAGCCAAAAAGGTATTGGCAAACGCACCACAGCTAGCGAATATCGCCTCACAAATCGCGGTGGCAAGGGCGTAATCTGCATGAAGCTCACAAACCGCACCGGCGATTTGGTAGGCGTAGTCATGGTCGATGAGGAAATGGATCTCATGGCACTAACCACAAGTGGCAAGATGATTCGCACAGATATCCAAAGCATACGCAAGGCCGGACGCAACACAAGTGGCGTCATCGTGGTAAATGTCGAGGGCGATGATGTGGTTAGCATTGCTACTTGCCCGAAAGCAGAAAGCGATGATGAGGGCGAAGTGGGCGAAGAAAATGGTGGCGAGAGCCTAAATTTAGAAAATAGCGAAAATCAAATCATACAAGGAGAGGGTGATGAATAGATATAACATCGCAATCGTTGGCGCAACAGGCGCTGTTGGCGAAGAGATACTTAGAGTTTTGTCTGAGTTAAATTTCCCAGTAGCAGATATTTTGCCACTAGCTAGCGCACGCTCAGCTGGCGAGGTCGTAGAATTTGAGGGCAAAGAGTATGTGGTAAAAGAGCTTACTGAGACTACATTTGAAGAAAATGAGATTGATATCGCGTTTTTTAGCGCAGGTGGAAGTATTTCGGCGCATTTCGCACCGCTTGCAGCAGCTAGTGGCGCAGTAGTAATCGATAATACAAGCCATTTTAGAATGCAAGATGATGTCCCTCTCGTGGTGCCTGAGTGCAATCCTGGCGATATCGAGCTATGGGAGCAAACAGGAATTATCGCCAATCCAAATTGCTCAACTATCCAAATGGTGCAAATCCTAAAACCACTAAACGACGCATTTGATATCGAGCGTGTAGATGTGAGCACATACCAAGCCACAAGTGGCGCAGGTAAAGAGGGTATGAGCGAGCTAGTCGAACAGCTTCAAGCGTTTTTTGCCTTTAAGCTCGATGAGTGCGAGCCAAAGGTTTTCGCTCACCAAATCGCAATGAATGTAATCCCGCATATCGATGTTTTCAACGAAAATGGCTTTACCAAAGAAGAGCTAAAAATGGTCAATGAAACGCAAAAAATCCTGCACAAAAACTTCCCAGTAGCCGCCACTTGCGTGCGCGTGCCTGTCATGAGAAGCCACAGCGAGGCGATTACGATTAAATTTAAACAAGATTTCACGCTTGAAAAGGTGCGCGAAATTTTAGCAAACGCAAAAAGCGTCGTGCTTTGCGATGATCCAAGCGAGAAAAAATACCCTATGCCAATCGTCGCTACCGATACGAACGAAACTTTCGTAGGCAGAATCCGTCGCGATATCTATGATGATAAAATCTTGCACCTTTGGTGCAGTGCCGATCAAATCCGCGTCGGAGCGGCTACAAATGCCGTTAGAATCGCGCTTGATTGGATTGAACTTCAAGAAAACAAATAAATTTTGGGCGCAAATTTAAAGCGCCCATTTTAAATTTTGCAAATTTCACTAAATTTAGCCTATTTAAGGAGCAATGATGATTTTTATCGACGCATGTTTGAAAAAACCGACACCTTATACGCCTGTGTGGATGATGAGACAAGCTGGGCGTTATTTGCCCCAGTACATGGCAGTGCGAAAAAGCGTGGGCGGATTTTTGGAGCTTTGTAAGGATTTTCGCAAGGCTAGTGAGGTTACAATCCAGCCCGTGGAGATTTTAGGCGTCGATGCGGCGATATTATTTAGCGATATTTTGGTTGTTCCGCTTGAAATGGGGCTTGATTTGGAATTTGTCGCAGGCGAGGGACCAAAATTTAAAAATCCTTTGAAAAGCGTGGAAGATTTAAAGGCTTTAAGCCCTGAAAAAGCCGTGAAAAATCTGCAATATGTCTATGATACGGTTGCGCTAACAAGGCAGAATTTAAGCGATGATAAGGCGTTGATTGGCTTTTGTGGTTCGCCTTGGACGGTGGCGACATATATGATCGAAGGCGGCACAACAAAGACTTATGCGATTTGCAAAAAAATGGCGTATTCTAACCCTGAGCTTTTGCACGAGATTTTACGCGCCGTTACTGAGACGACCAAACTTTACCTTGAAAACCAAATCAAAAACGGCGTAAATGCTGTGCAGATTTTTGATAGCTGGGCGAGTGCGTTAGAAGAAAGCGCATTTTTCGAGTTTAGCTGGAAGTATATTTTAGAAATTTGCGACTATTTAAAGGCGAAATTTCCGCAAATTCCGATTATCGTTTTTCCAAAGGGCATTAGCGGATATTTGGATAAGATTAGCGGTAATTTCGATGTTTTTGGCGTGGATTGGAGCACTCCGATAGAGTTAGCTGCGGCTAAATTAGGCGAAAAATACACGCTTCAAGGAAATATGGAGCCAACCCGCCTTTATGATAAAGGAGCCATAAAACAGGGCGTTTCGCAGATTTTGGAAGTTATGAAAAATCGCCCGCATATTTTCAATTTGGGGCATGGAATTTTGCCTGATATTCCTGTGGAAAATGCGAAATATTTCATAAATTTAGTGCATGAAATGAGCGCGAGATAATGAAATACATTTTTGGTCCCGTAAGCTCACGCCGTTTTGGGCAGAGCCTTGGGATTGATTTAAGTCCAAATTCGAAGCAATGCAACTTCAACTGTGCATATTGCGAATTAAAAGCCAAAAAGCCCATTTCGCAAATGAGCGAGATTTGCGATATTTCGCCCGTGCTTGATGAGCTAAAAACGGCTTTAAAAAAATTTAAAAATACCCAAGTCATCACGCTTACGGCTAATGGCGAACCTAGCCTTCACCCTAAATTTGGCGAACTTGTAAGCGAGATTAAGGCTTTAAATTTGCCTCAAAAACTGCTAGTTTTATCAAATTCAAGCAGAATTTCGCAAAACCGCGAAGCATTTTTGAAATGCGATATTTGTAAATTTTCCCTTGATAGCGTGGTTAGTGAAACTTTTAAAAAAATTGATAATCCGCATGATAGTGTAAATTTGGACGAAATTATCTCAAATTTGATTAAATTTAGCTCTGAATTTAGGGGCGAATTAGTTATTGAAATTTTGGTTGTTGCAGGACTAAATGATACTGCCAGCGAATTTGAAGCGCTAAATTCGGTGCTTGAAAAAATAAATCCCGCTCGCATTGATTTAGGCACGATTGATCGTCCGCCTGCGTTTAAAAACGCTAAGCCAGTAAGCTACGAGAGGCTAGAATTTTTAAGCAAATTTTTGAAAAATCAAAGCGTAAATATAGTCGCAAAACCAAAATATGATAGCGAAAAGCTCGATTTTAGCGAAGATGAAATCCTATCTATGCTAGTTCGCCGTCCCCAAAGCTTGGGCGATGTCAAAGCTAAATTTAGCGAACTCTCAAAAGCAAATTTAGCAAATTTGCTAAATTTAGGAAAAATCACCCTAAAAGACGGATTTTATAAAATTTCATAAATTTTGCAAAATACTGCCCTGAAATTTGCTTGTTATTGTCATTGCAAGAGTTTTGCAAATTTGTTTAATCTGTCATTGCGAGCTTTCGCAGAAAGCGAAGCAATCTACGAATTTAAAATTTCGGGGCAGTGTTTTTGCAAAATTTGTGTTAGGAATTTTATTTGCGTGAAAATTTTGCAATGACAAATCTGGCGCAGTGTCCCGCAACCCAGCTACTTCACGCCTTCCCACCATCTGTTTTGCGGTAAATTTGAAAGATTAAAAACCTCTCCCACAAGTGGCGTTGCGATAGTGTATTTCGCCCCAGCTTCCTTACTAGCGCGCACCAAACGCTCCATAGGCTCGCTCCATTTATGATACGCCAAATCAAATTTCGCCCAGTGTATCGGCAAAAGTACGCGCGCACCAAGCACGCTGGCGTTTTTCGCGCTTTGCTCTGGCATGGAGTGGATCTGCGCCCAGGCGCGGTTGTAGGCGCCGTTTTCTAGCATGGCGATATCAAAGTGTCCGTATTTTTGCGCGATTTGTGCGAAATGCTCGCCATCTCCGCTATCGCCTCCGTAAAAAATCCTAGCCTCATCAGCGATAATCGCATACGAGCCCCACAGCGTGGTATTTCTGTGAAATCTACCGCTAAAATGCCTAGCGCGTTCGAGCGTGAAGCTCACACCATTTACGCTTGCGCTCTCTTCTAAATCTAGCTCCGTGATTTTCTCGTCGCTTACGCCCCAGCGAAGCAGGTGGGCGCGCACGCCAAGAGGCACGATATAGCGCTCTGCTTTGGCGTCAATCTCCCTGATAGCGCGCATATCGAGGTGATCGTAGTGATCGTGGCTGATTACCACGCATAGCTTATCCGGCAGATCCGAAATCCTAGGCGTTATTTCATACTTAAATGGCGCACCACCCACGAAAATCGGCGAGGCGCGGTAAAATACAGGGTCGGTGATGATATTTAAATCATTTATGCGAAATAGCACACTCGAATACCCAAACCAGACAAAATCGCCGTTTTTGAGGGCGCTAGGCTCAAATTTCACGCTAGGAAGCGCGCAGGAGGGGTTTTTGCCCTTGGGTGTAAAAATCATATCATAAAGCCAGCTTAGCATGCTTGGCATTTCATCGCTGGTCGCTAGCACCGTAGGCTGGGCGTTTTCGAAGGTTTTGCCATTGTAAGCCTTGCTGGCGCGGATTTTCGCCATAGAAATCTCATCTGGCACTCCGCCAAAAACAGGGTGAAATTTCACGAAGCAAAGCACGAGCGCGCCCAAAAACAAAATCGTAGCAAAAAACCAAAAAATCGATTTTAAAATCATTTTTTCCCTTTGAAATTTTTGGTTTATATTAGCGAAATTTTGAAATTTTGCTTAGACAAATTCTCCAAATTTATTGCCCAATTTTGCAAATTTTAGTAAAATGCGCCCAAAAATAGGAGAAATTTTGATTTACGATGTGATTGTTGTGGGCGCGGGTGCGGCTGGGCTTTTTAGCGCGATAAATTTACGCGCAAAAAGCGTTTTGATTGTGGAAAAAAACGCCTTGGCAGGGCGCAAAATCTTAGCCAGCGGTGGTGGGCGGTGCAATATCACAAATGCAAATTTGAGTGCGAAAAATTATTTAGGAGATGAAAATTTTATCTCGCAAATACTGCGCCGGCTAAGCGTAGATGAGCTTTTGAGCGTGTTTGCGCCTTTGGAATTTGGCTTAGAAAAAAACGCTCAGTATTTTTGCAAAAACCACTCGCGCGCAGTATTGCAAAAACTACTATCTATGGCGCAAAAGAGTTGCGAAATTCGCACAAATTGCGAAATTTGCGAAATTTCAAAGAGTGGCGAAATTTTTAATGTGCTTAGCATTAAAGGCGAGAAATTTTGTGCCAAAAATCTCATAATCGCCACTGGTGGGCCTAGTTTTAGGGCACTTGGCGCAAGTGATAGCGCGCTAAGCTTTGCGGTGAGTTTTGGCATAAAGTGCGAGAAATTTCGCCCAGCCCTCGTGGGGCTTTGCGTGCAAAAGAGCGAGTTTTGGTTCAAAAATCTAAGTGGCGTGAGCCTTGGTGTGCGCGCAAAGCTCGCAGGGCGCGAGATTGTAGGCGAGGCGCTATTTACGCACAGGGGCATTAGTGGGCCAGCGATTTTAAATGCGTCGCTGTTTTGGAGAAGTGGCAAAATCACTCTAAATTTCGCCCCAAATCACAATATGCAAAGCCTAGAAAAGGCCCTAAACGGCGGTAAAAAACAGCTTTCGAGTTTGCCATTTTTACCAAAACGCTTTGTTTTGGAGTTTTTGCGCTCGCAAAATTTGCAGGATAAAATTTTCTCAAAATATAGTCCCGCAGAGCTAGAAAAAATCGCGCGAATTTTTTCTTACGAGTTTGCCCCTGCTGGCACTTTTGGCTTTGAAAAGGCCGAAATTAGCGCGGGTGGCGTTTGCACGGACGAGCTAGGCGCGGATTGTGAAAGCAAAAAAGTCCCCGGGCTGTATTTTGCAGGCGAGTGCATAGACGCATCTGGAATGCTTGGAGGATATAATCTGCATTTTGCCTTTGCTAGCGCTCTTTGCGTGGCACGCGCGATAAATTCTAAACTTAGCACGCGAAATTTGGGCAAATTTGGCTAAAATTTGCAAATTTGACAAATTTTAAAATTCGCCAAATTTCGCAAATTCAGCCCAAAATTATCGCTCAATTTTTTCGATTATGATATCGCCTGATTTTAGCCCTTCGAGCGTGGTTTTGGCCTTTTCGTCGTCTTTGAACTCGGCGCAGTAAATCTCCAAATACTCAATCCCTTTGGCGTTGTTTTGATTCATTAGCTCGATTGCTGCGAGTGCCAAATACGGGCGTTTTGCGCCAAGAGCTGCGGCGCGAGATAAAATTTCTTTTGCCTTGTCTGTGCGAGTGGAATTTAGCAAAAACTCGCCATAAGTGGTTAAAACCTCGGTGTTTTGGCTATCGCGCGCTAGTATTCTCTCATAAATCGCGTCGGCTTTTTCCTTTGCACCTAGCACATCAAAATTGTGTTGGGATACATAAATTTGGGCGAATTTCATATCGAATTGCGTGCGGTCTTTGGCGTCGATTTTATCGGTGATAATCTCTTTGTTTATGTATTCAAAAACGCTCGCCATGAGCACGGAGTCGTTGTATCCTTGCTCGGCTTCGTCCTCGCTGTCAAATTTCAGCGGATATTCGCAGGCGTGTTTGCACAGCGCGTCGGAGTATTCGTAGAGCTTGGCGATGTCGAGGTTCGCACCACCATTAGGATTTTTTTTCATTACAGCGTCGTTTGAATACGCGCTATACGGCTCGGCGCAAAGTGCGCTAAATAGGGCGAAAATCGCGATTAGTATGCGGTTTGTCATTTTCTTATCCTTAAATAAAAAAGTTACTAATTCTAGTGGAAAAATTTAAATAATTACTGAATTTAGACTAAATTTTTAAATTTCATTTTCAAACGCACTTTTCGGATACAGACCGATTAGTTTTTTTACCATTTTGCCGTTTTTGTCAAAAATAAGCGAGGTTGGCGTGCCAAATATCCCACCAGCGACATTTGATAGGTATTTCACAGAGGCTGGCGCGCTAAGCGTAGGAAATTTTACCCCTTTTTCGCGCGCGGTTTTCAGATCCGTTTCTAGCTCACCGCCACCGCCTAAAACGCCGATTACAAGGGCTTTTTGCGAGGCGTGGATTTCATTTAGGATAGGGGTTTGCGCCCCGCATGCCCCACACGAAGCCGTGAAAAAAAACAAAATCACAGGTTTGTCGTTTTCGCCGACTATAAAAGAGCGAGTTTTTGGGTCAAATTTCGTCGCGATACTTTCGCCATTTAGGGCTAAATGGCGTTTTTCGCCATCGCATGCACCAAGCATTAAAGCGCACGCTAGCCCTAGCGCAAATTTTAAAATTTTAAATTTCATTTAAAACCTCGATTTTATCTAATTTGCCGTGCCTTAAACGCACGATTTTATCGGCGTATTTGCCTAATTCTTCGTTGTGCGTGACCAGTATGAGGCTCTTTCCCTCGGCGCGCAGTCCCTTAAAAAGCTCCAAAATCACAGCCTCGTTCGCCTCGTCTAGATTGCCCGTAGGCTCATCGGCGATGATGATATCAGGCTCGTTGATTAGGGCGCGCGCGATACATAATCGCTGCTGTTCGCCACCGCTTAGCTGGCTTGGTCTATGCGCCAGCCTGTGCGCTAGGCCGACCCTTTCGAGCGCCATTTTTGCGCTTTTTTCATCGACGCAGGAGTGGTAGTATTGATTTAGCATGACATTTTCAATGGCGTTTAGGTATGGTATGAGGTGGAATTGCTGGAAAACTAGGCCGATTTTTTTGCGACGAAATTCCAAAATTTGCGCTTCATTTAGCGAGCTAGCATCATCTCCGCCTAGCAAATACTCGCCCTTTGTGGGGCTATCCATCAAAGAAAGGATATTTACAAGCGTGCTTTTGCCACTCCCGCTTGGCCCCATTATGCTCACCCACTCGCCCTTTTTCACGCCAAAGCTAATATCATCTAGCGCCTTTACATCGCCAAAATATTTACAAATACCATTAAATTTTAAAATTTCCATATTATTCCTTTAATAAATTTGCCAAATTTGGATTTAGCGCCCGTTTTATGGGATAATAACTCGCACTAAGCGCGAAAATCAGCGATAAAATCACCGCCATTACAAGCCCTATAAATCTAAAATCCACTCCGCTAGAAAATAAAATTTGACCCAAAATTATGGCTAAAAAATACCCGATTATCGCGCCAAATACTGCCCCGCTAACGCACAAAAGCAAAATTTCGCCCAAAATTATGTGAAAGATATTGGCCCTGTTTGCGCCGATTGCGCGAAGCAGGGCGAATTCTTTAATGCGAGAGAGTAGGACCTGGCTAAGGCTAGTGTTTATGCAAATCGAGGTTATGGCTAAAATCGTAAAGCCGCTTAGTAGCATTAAAAGCTTGATTTTATCTAGGATTATGCCTTGTGTTTTGGATACTTTACCCACGACATTAAAGCTCATTTTCTCATCGCTCAAATTTTGTGAAATTTCGCTAAGACCCTTAAAATCGCTATCTACAATCGCTTCGGCGTAGTTAATTTCGCCTTTGGCATTAAAGATATTTTGCGCCAAATTTAGCGAGATTAAAAGCAAGCCATCTTCCTTGCCTCCGTCAAAAACAATGCCTTTTATGCGGACTTTGTGAGTGAAATTTGCATTTGCGTTGTGCGGAGAAATGCCGATTTCATCGCCTAACTTCACGCCTAAAATTTTGGCTAAATCCTCGCCGATTAGGGCGTTTTTATCGTCGAAATCCACTCTGATTAGCTCGCCCTCTTTGAGTTGTAAAAACGGCATTGTTTTTGCCAAATTTGAAAACTCCACGCCCATTACCACAGCCGAATTTACCCCTAAATTCGCACTTTTAAATAGATAGCTATTGTGCGCTTTGAGATTTGGAATTTTTTCAAATTTTGCCCTTAGCTCATCTTGGCTAATGCGAAATTCTTGCGCTAGGGTTGGCGAGATTATCAAATTTGCCCCATAAGAGTTTAATTCTCCTGCGACTTTTTTGTCGATATCTGCCCAGATATTCACAAACGCCGCGCAAACTGCCGAGCCAAGGGCGATTGCGATAAAAATTACAAACGAGCGCAAAGAGTTGGCAAAAATGCTTTTTAAGACTATCGTGCGATAAAATTTATTATTTTCTACCATATAAAACCTCCGCTGGTGGCAGTTTTAGCGCGCTACGAAGTGGCAAAACCGAGCCGATTAGACAGATTACAAACCCAAATGCAATGCTTAGTGGCAAAACTAGCAGAGCAAAGCCCAAAAACGAGCCAAAGATTTGCTGAGCGATAATTTGGCTTGCTAAGTATCCCGCGCTCGCCCCTAAAATCGAAGCGAAAAGGCACACGACGAGGGTTTCGGCGATGAATTGCAAATATATAGCCAAACCGCTTGCCCCAAGCGCCTTTAAAAGCCCGATTTCCTTTTTGCGCTTGAAGGTTTCGTTGCTAAGCAAGCTTGCAATGCAAATGCTAGAAATGATGAGTGAGAGGATACTCACCACGCCCATTAGGCCTTGGATTTTTTTGGTGATTCCGCTCTGGGCTTCGCTCACGCTAAGGACTGCTTTGGCGCTTGCGTTTGGGAAATCCTCGGCGATTTGGTATGCTATGGAGCTAACATAGGCTGAGCAATACCAAGTATCATGCTCGACGGCGTCTAGGCTGTCTAAATTTCGCCTAGCCTTTACCGATAAATCATCTTCTGGGATTGTCATTGCAGATACTTCTGCTTTGGCGATTTGACCCTCGCGGTGAGTGAGCTTTTGCACGAAGCCCAAATTCGCGATGATTTTACCGCTGTATTCCTCCGCGTCGTGCAAAATCCCCACCACGCGCACAGTGTAAATGCCAAGATCAATCTCATCGCCGATTTTTAAACCCAGCTTTTCGCCTGCGATGACTTCATCATCTGCGCCGTCCTTTGCCCACTCGCCACTAACGCGCCAAAATGGATAAAGGTGCCTTACCCCGACCCTAAAATCAGGCTCATCGCTCACTCCTGCGGGTCTGTCGAAGTATGTCCCAACGACCTCGAATTCATCGATTTGCTCGGATAAAAACGGCGCGTAGCTTGTGATATTGTTGCGCCAAAAAATCTCTTTGATTTTGACTAAATCGCTTTCGGACAAAAAATCATCGTTTGCAAGTGGCGAAAAATCGCGCCCTGCAATTTCGATATTTAGGTTAGCAGATCTGGGCAAAACCACGATATTTGCGCCATATCTTCCAAGCTCACTTGCTAGTTTGTCGCCGATTTTAAGCGTGATATTTAGCATGCAAGCGATTAAGCCAACAGATAAAAAAATCGTCAAAAACGCTAAAAATTTCGACTCCTTAGCCCCAAAAATCGAAGCTTTTAAAATGCTAAAAAACATTATTTAAGCTCCTTTAAAGTGCCGTTTTCATCGACGAAATTTTGCGGATTTTGAGTGAAAATTTCTTCGTTTTTTTCGTTTTCGAAAAAGTAAATCCTGCCATAATACAAATAGCTAAATTTCGATGAATTTGAAATTTGCGCGCGCGAAACGGGGTCGATGACCTGTTTTTCGACGATTTCGCTAAAATAGCTTGCCCCGCTTAAAATTTCGCTAAGTGCGATTTTCACGCGCTCGCCGTCAAAGTCAAATTTCATAGGGATTGGGTTGCAGCCACCCATTTTACCGACACTTGGCAAGAAAATTCGCACATTGCACGCTATGCAGATTAGCTCGCCCTTTTTTTTGACATAGCCCATATCTCCGCAAATCGAGCAGGCGTCAAACACCGCAACCGGCGAGAGATGAGTGCTAAATTTATTTAGCAAAAAAAAGCGGATTTTATGCCCATCATCGCTGATATAGGCGTATCTGTGAAGGCGCCCGTCTTGCAAAGCCTGCGCGTCAAAGACAAACTCGCCATTTACCGGCTCTACGAGTGTGGGTGTATCGATCGTAGGCGGGCGAGAAGCTACTAGCAAATAATACAAGCTAATAGCGCAAAATAGGGCGCAAAGTGCGAGTGTGCAGAGGAAAGTGCGCCAAATTTTAAACCTTGCGCTTTTGTTTATGCGCCAAGCGATGATATTTTCATCTCGCGCTAGTTTTTTGGGGGCTAAATTTAGATAGCAAAGCCCCATAAATAGGGCGATTGCGCACAAAATCAATATTAAATGCTGGTTGTTGTGGTAGATGATTTTGGCGATTATGCTTAGAAATTCGCTCGAATTTATAAATTTTAGCGAGGCGTAATTTGCGAAGTATCCACCCTGCCTAATCCCTAGCCCCACAAATCCGAGCTTAGCGATGAATAAGAGGGCGCAGGTTAGGGTAAGGGCGACAAAATTTGCGCGCGCTCGATTTTTTAAAATTTCGCTATAAAGCAGGTAAAATAAAATTAGGCACGAAAGAGCCAAAATCACCATAAAAAGGTTTAGAATAGCCCCGCTATCAAGGAGTTCTGTGCTAAAAATTTTAAAATTTGCGCTGATTAAAAAATACTCAAAACAGGCGCAAACGCCAAGGGCAAAAATGCAAAATTTGGCAATTTTTGAAAGGCAAAATTTGGCGCAAAATGGCAGTAAAAATAACGCAATCAATGCCAAAATATCGAAGAAAATTTTGCCCTCTTGTGCGATTAGACTATGATTTAGCGCGCTAAAACAGGCACCCCCAAACACTGCTCCAAAAAAGGCAAATGCAAAATCTTTTTTGCCAAAGTGCGCGGCGATGATAAATAGTGGCAAAAATGCCAAAACAAAATGGTAAAAAAATATCGACAAAACTGCAACCTAAATGTGAAATTTTAGAGCTGTTTGAAATAAAATGCAAATTTAAAATTTAAATTTTGTCTAATTTGTCATTGCGAGAATTTTGCGTTAGCGAAATTTGTGACAATCTACGACTTTAAAATTCCTTGCGCTAAATTTGCTGTCATTGCGAGAGCCGAAAGGCTCGAAGCAATCCAGAAAAATTTAAATTCAAAATTCTACTTAAATTTAGCATTGAACGATTTTAGGAATTTAACCTGCGCCGTGAAATTCCTTGTAAGGGGGAGGGCGCGCTTTTTGCGAGACGCTACCCTCCCCCTTACCAACCCCCACCCCTGTAAAACGCTAGAAGTGGCTAAATTTGGAAAAACAAAGTTTTTCCAAATTTAGCTGGTTTTATTTTTACGGAAATGCTTCGCATTTCTCACAATGCCAAATTTGCAAATTTCCTTTTTTCAAACACTTCTAAAATTTCACCCGAAAAGGGTGAAATTTCGTTATTCTTTTGGAGTTCCAGTGTATGCAAATGTGTATTTCACATCAAATGCGCCCCACCATTTGCCCACGCCTGTGGCCTTGTCAGCGTGGCGACCAAAGCCGTTTGCGCCTGGGTTTTCGATATGGAAAATCAGCTCATAATTTCCCACGCCATTTTCCATTTTGACATTTGCGCCATAGTGTGGGCCGTCGCTTGCGACCATTGGCATGAAATTTCCCTTTTGGATTTTGCCGTTATCTAGGTTTTTTAGCTCGTAGCCGATTTTTAGGTATGGGATCCACTCGCCCTCGCCAAAGCCGTTTGCGTTGCCCTCGATCGCGTGGATATCAGCTTCTAAGTGGATATCAGCTAAGCTAGGGGCTAGATCAATGCCCTTTGGCTCCATATCGATTGGTTGTAGATACACAGCGGCGATCTCCATGCCGTTCATCTCCACAGGTTCGCCGATAGGTTGCTCGCCAGCGAAGGCGATACTTGAAGCAAGGCTTAAAGCCAAAACTGATGAAAATAATTTTTTCATAAATTCTCCTTTGAAATAGATTTGTTTTTTTGCTTGATTATCAAAATTCCAACTATTAAAGCCACGATTAGCGCAGCTTGCGGGATTAGGCTCTCTTTGTAAGGGTAAAATCCCAGCCATGTAATCGTAGGCAAGCCCTCGATTATGCTTGGCGTAAATACCTTGCCCTCGACTAGCTCCATTATTCCCTTGCCGACAAAGACAATCGACATATAAAAAATAATCGCCGAAGTTATCATAAAAAACGGCTTGATTGCGATACGAAGAGAGAATTTTTTGATTAGGATATAAACCACGAGCAGTGCGATTACGCCTACGACAAATCCTGCGCCCACCATACCTAGCGCGCTCGGAGTTTTAGCGTCAATTATGAGCGCTAGATAAAACAGCACCGTCTCGGCTCCCTCGCGATATACCGCCAAAAAGACCATCCACCATAGCATTTTGCCGTCTTTTTCGCTCAGGCTTTGCGAAATCGCTCCACTGATATACGCGCTCCATTTTTTCGAATTTGCATTTGAAAGTAGCCAAAACCCGACATAAAATAGCAATCCCACGGCTACTAGCATGACCGCGCCTTCTAGGATTTCGCGACTTTGACCTGCTTTTGCGGCGCCAAAAATCGCGCTTATGCCCCACGCTGTGGCAAAACTAAGCGCAATTGCGACCGCAAGCGCGCTATAAACGATTTTTAATTTGCCCTCGTTGCTTGATTTTATGAGTAGGGCGATGACGGCAGCCACGATGATTAGGGCCTCCATACCCTCGCGCAAAATAATTATAAGCGAGTATAAAAACAGATCCCATGCGCTAGAATTTCGCGTCAAATTTAGGCTCTCTTCAAGTTGTGCGAAAAGCTCGTTTTGCGCTGCGATAATCTGCTCTTTTGGCGCACCAGAGCTAATTAGAGCTGAAATTTTATTGAAGCTAGCCTCGGTGTCAAGTTTGAGCTGGGAGTTTTTCGCCCCCACGAGGGCTTCCATGCCACTTTCTTCGTATTCGTCGAAGTAAATATTTCCGCTCTCATCGATTGCCTCATCGGTTTTGCCAGCTTCATACAGAGCCAAAACCTGCGCCATTTTGGATTTTATGTTTGCTATGGTTTGGCTAAAATCTGCATTTTGCGCCACTTCGCTTTCGCTAGCCTCTTGCGCGCTTTGTGGGGCTAGGGCGTAAGTTTGGCTAGGCAAATTTTGCGTGGCACTAAGAAGCAAATCATCTAAATCTTTTAGAGATTGGTTAAATTTCGCTTCGTCCATATTTAGGTTATCGCGCAATAAATTCGAGATAATTCGCTGAATCATTTGGTCGTTTTTGCTAGAAACATATTTTCGCACGACCTCTTCGAGACGAGTGTTGCGATAAATGTCAAATTTAGCCTTGTTTAGAGCCGATTTTAGCGCGGTTTCATCTTTGTTATCAAAGGCAGTTTTTGCATTATTTAGCTCGGTGATGAAATCATTATAAACGCTAAGCCATGGAGAATTTGGGTCGGAATTTGGGGTTTGATTTGCCAAATCTGCACCCGAATTTGCGCTAGAATTTTGCGCGGTGTTTGGGGCAGAATTTTCGCTTTGATTTGCGCTAGTTTGAGGCTGTTCTTCGCCCTCGTTTTGATACTGGGCGACTAGTTTATGACCGCTTTCGATGACTGGCAAAATTTCAGTGATTTCGCTATTTAGCTTTGCTATCATAGCCTCGATTTCGCCCCTTGGAGTGCCTGCTTTAAAGGCTTTGCGGATATTTCCAAACTGCTTTTCCATAGCGTAGGATTTTTTCTGTCCTAAATTTATGCGAATTCCAGCTTCTAAATTTTCAAAATGGCTAAAATACGCCTCTTGGGTTAGTTTGCGTGCACTAGCGCTATCGCCGCTATCATACGCGCTCAAAGCCTGCTCGAATTTAGCCTTTATCGCCTGGGCATGGACTTGGTAATCTGCGCCAAAAAGCGACGATAAAAACAGAAAAATCAGTAAAAAAGATGATTTTAGGATAAATTTCATAACCTACCTTTTTGCTAATTGGTTTCAAAATCAGTTTGGGATTATACAGCAAAATACTTAAACTATAATAAAAATGTTTATCAAAAACAAGGCTAAATGATAGCCGAAATTTGGTCAAATTTAAGGCAAAATTTATGCGAATTTGAAATCGAAATTTAGTGAATTTTAAAGGTCAAATTTGAGAAAATTTATTGAAATTTAGGGGATAAATTTAAAAGTAGTCGGCGAACCGACTACTTAGTTTTAGTGAAGTTTCGACCAAACTTTGCTTTTCCAAAGTCCAGCGAAAACTGATAAAATCGCGAAATATAGCATTATGTAAAGTGCTGTTTTTTCGCGCTCATCTTTTTTGCTATCGCCGACTTCTTCGAGGTAGGCGACGACTTGATTTTCAGCTTCTTGTGTCAAGCCAACGCGAGGCATAGATGTGCCTGGGAGTTTCTTTTGTGTATCGTTGATAAACTCGTGCAAATAATCAGGCAACTTCGAGCGAATCATCATTGATAAATCTGGCGGAGTAGAGCCCATGTAGGCCGCGACTTTCTCCATATCGCTTGTGACTTTGCGACCAGCATATTTGACATCGTGACATCTTTGGCATGAGTCCTCGAAAACCTGCGCGTTTTCCATTGCGCTTGGTGCGATTGAGCGTAGATATGCTACGATATCTGCGATTTCTTGGTTTATATCATCGCCAAGTCCGTAAAATGCTGGCATTGGGTGCGGGTTTTCATCGCCAAATTTATGATCTAGCTTCATCGCCATTACAGGATCTTTGATAAGAGCGGCTAGGAATTTTGGTGAGTATAGATATCCTGCACTGCTAAGATCTGGCGGATTTACGCCATAAGCTTCGCTAGCGCTTGTCGCGTCCATTGGAGCGTCCATGCCAAGCTTGCTTACGCCGTGGCATGCCACACAACCTGCGTTCATAAAGGTATCAGCGCCTCTTGTGGCGTCACCTTTGATAATGTCGATTTTATTAATCTCGTCCCAAAATAGCGTAACTTTGTCTTGTTGGTTTTTCGCGTCTTGAAGCGTTCTTGTCGCACTTGCGATCATACCCTCATCGCCTGAGTTTTGGGCTGTTTCTAGGGCTTTTTGCGCCTTTTCTACATTTGTAGTAGCAAGGGTGATATCCTCGGCTGCAAAGTCATAATTAGCAGGATCGACATGCGGGCTAAGTCTAGTATGAGCAAAAGGCTCAATCATCCAGTATAAAACCGCTACTAAAACAACGAGTATTGCTAATGTTTTTATCTCTTTCATCTTAACCTCTTTTCTTTCTTTCTGCGATTGTTATCAAAGGCAAGACAACTACTATCAATGCGATATAAAGTATCGATAAAATAAAGCCCCAATATGTATTTGATATGCCAAGCTCTGCGCCGTCTGCTGGGAGTTTGCCAAATAGGCTTAAAAGTATCATATCGATTAGTAATACCCAAAACCAGATAAAATATGCTTTGTTTCTGTGAGCTGGGGCTACGACAGAGCTTCTATCCATCCATGGAACTATCATTAGTGAAACACCAGCGAACGCAAACGCCATAAGTCCGATATCTGCTGCCTTTAATGGTCCAACATCGAAGAAAAATCCGCGTAAAATTTCATATTGCCACAAGAAATACCACTCTGGGTAGATATGGTTTGGTGTTTTGAGGCTGTTTGCAGGGTCGAAATTTATCGGATCCATTGCGAAATTGAATTGAAATCCAACCAAATAGAAGAAAAATATCATAAAGATTGAAAGATATAAGAAGTCTTTTGATAAAAATCCCGGCCAAAATGGGATAACTTTTGCACCTTTTGTATCGCCGCTTAGGAATTTTTCGCTCTCTACCTCAAAATCGATTTCCTCGCCGTCTAGGTTATTGACATGAGGGACACGAAGCGCGTAGAAGTGAAGCGCGATGACAGAGATTACGACTATCGGAAGCAAGCAGACATGAAGCATAAAAAATCTTGTCAAAGTCGGATCGCTTACAGCGTAATCGCCTCTGATCCACTCGACCACAGCTGGTCCGATAACTGGAATTCCACCGAATAAATTTGTAATAACCATAGCCGCCCAGTAGCTCATTTGTCCCCAAGGAAGCATATATCCGCTAAAAGCTTCGGCTGAAAAAAGTATGAAAAGTAGCATACCGCTGACCCAAATCATCTCTCTACCTTGCTTATATGAGCGATAGTAAAGTCCTACAAAAGTGTGGATATAAATCACCAAAAACACGACCGAAGCAGCTACTGCGTGGATATGTCGCCATAGCCAGCCATATTCTACCTCTTGCATGATAGTTTTATTTACGCTATCAAACGCCAAAGCAGCGTCTGGTTTGTAATACATTACAAGCATTAAACCGCTTACGAAAAGCACGATAAATAGCGTCATCAAAATAACGCCCATAGCCCATAAAAAGCTGATGTTTTTCGGAATCCAATACTCCGTCATCATAACTTTCATAAATTTATTAACAGCAAGTCTTTGATCTAACCAATCCAAGATGCCTGTTGATTTTCTTACATGCATATCAATCCTCCTACGCTTTGCCCATTAGAGCTTGATATTCAGGGCCCTCTTCGCCAAGGACAAGTTTAGTTCCATCTATTTTAAACGGAGGTATATCCATACCGCGTGGTGGCGGACCAAACACAGCTACGCCGTCAGTGTTGAAAACGCCTCCGTGGCATGCGCAAACGAATTGTTTAGAAGCTGGTTTGTAGCTAGGGATACAGCCCAAATGCGTGCATAGACCGATACAAAGCGTGTATCTAGCGCCACCTACGACGACATCTCGTTCATCGTTTTTGCCCATATCGGCTGTCTTTTTGAGAATAAATATTGGCTTTTTGCGCCACTCTGTCCTGTATAGCTCTCCGTCTTTAATCGGGCTTAAATCCACAGTCGTTACGCCGGCTGCTTTGACGCTAGGAAGCGGATCCCAGCTTTTTTTCATACCGCCTAATGCAAATACGCCACCCACAGCAGCGACCGCACCAAACGCAAGTCCGATAAAGCCTCGTCTATTTTCACTAAAATCAGATTTAACAGACATCTTTACCCTTTCTTTTTGTGAAATAAAAGGGTAATTCTAGCCAAATAAATATTAAATTTAATTGATTTGAGTTAAGAATTTTGGCTTAAAATGCCTATTTAAGGGAATTATTTAATGAAATTTTAAAATTTAGAGTTTGAAATTTTATTTTTACAAACTCTAAATTTCATATAATAAATTTTACAATCTAGCCGATTTTCCCGAGCGAAAATATGCAACGATTGCCAAAATAAACATAGAAGCTGTCATTATATATGCCCAGCTTGGCACAGGGATTTTTTCGCCCGCTGCGTAAGAGTGCATACCTGTGAGGTAAAAATTTACTCCAAAATATGTCATTATGACGCTAAAATACGCAAACATCGACGCTACGGCGAAGGCAAATTGTGAATTTAGCTTTGGCATAAATCTAAAATGCACCACAATCGCATAGACAAAAATCGTAATCAAAGCCCAAGTTTCCTTCGGATCCCAGCCCCAATACCTGCCCCAGCTCTCGTTCGCCCACACGCCACCTAGGAAGTTTCCAGCTGTTAGCAAACAAAGCCCAAGGATCATCGACATTTCGTTGATTCTAGTGGCTTCTGTGATATTGCGCGCGATTTCTGGGTTATTTTTGCCGAAGCAAAACATCAAAAGCGTGAAAATTCCAAGCAACATACAAAGCCCCAAAAATCCGTAGCTAGCGGTGATTACAGATACATGGATTGTCAGCCAGTGCGATTTAAGGACTGGTTGTAGGTTTGTGATTTGCGGATCCATATCGCTTAAATGCGCGACCATTAGCGTAATTCCCGCCATAATCGCCGTTAGCGCCAAAGAAATCGCAGATTTGCGCGAAAAGAAAATTCCACTAAGCGCTAATGCCCACGCGATATAAATCATCGACTCATACGAATTCGACCACGGTGCATGTCCTGATACATACGCTCTAAGCCCAAGCCCGAAAGTGTGGATCAAAAACGCCACTACATTTACAAACCAAACTAGATTAAACGCCCATTTCAAGCCCAAATTTGGCTTCATCATACGGATAAAAATAAAGATTAAAAGCAAAAATCCAGCGATTGTATAAATCGAAAAAAGTCGTTTGAAAATATGCGCGTTGTTGTATAAAATTTCATATTTTATCGCACTCTCGCTAGGTGCTAACTCGCCACCATTTTTGATTTGATAATCCTTGATAATGCTTAGCATTTTGTTTGCGCTTTGCCAGTCGTTTTTGTTTTGGGCGTAAATCACAGCTGTGGCAAACATCGCACTCATATCGCGCACCTTATCGCGCTCGCTCTCGCTTAGCATTTCAAGGGTTGCAAACGGCGAAATCCAGGTGCTATCGTTTGACTTTCCAGTAGGGATTATGCGGAAGTATTCGCCCATAATCGCGCCGTAAAACACATTTACTCTCTCATTTACTTTGATGATTTCTTTATCGAGCGTAGAGCGGTTACCAAGGGGTTTGCGGTTGATTTCCTCGCTTAATTTATCAAGCTTATAAAAGCTCTCATTATCCTTCATTTCGAAAAAATCCATCATCGAAGCATATTTTTGATTTTCGCTAAGACCTAGAATTTTACGCAGTTCCTTATCGCCCACGCGTATGATTTTGGCAGTGCGCCAATAATCTTGATTTAGCATAAACGAAAGCAAGGCTTCGTTGTGATTGAGCGTAATCCCGTCCTCGCCCTTGTAGGTTTCGCCACGGTAAATTTTGTGCAAAATTTCGCGCGAAACTGTATCAAATGGCTCCATACGGCCATTGAAACCTTGCACGACTAATTTGCCAAGTTCTTTGCTAAATTCCTTATCAAAATTTGGCAAATTTAGCTTGATTTCATTTAAATTCACACTCTCGTTTCCCTCTGCGTGGGCTAAATTTGGCGCAACACAGGCGAAAATTACAGCCAAAATTGCCACGCTTTTTGCTAGGTGGGTGTTTTCGCTGATGAGTTTAGAAAGCTTGAAAAAGCGCGAATTTGGGTTTAAAAAGTTTAAAAACATGCCAAGGCAGAGCAGAAAATATCCTAGATATGTCGGGAATTTACCCGGGTCGCGATTTACAGATAGCACAGTGCCTCCCTCGTCCCTGTCATACGAGCTTTGGAAAAATCTGTATCCGCCGTGATCTAGGACATGGTTCATATAAATATCGTAATCATAGCTGTTTGCGCCGTCTTTGACGGTAACTTCGCTCTTGTATCCTGAGGGCGAGTTCGTGCCTGGGTAGCGATCCATGACGAAATCTCTTAGGGCTAATTTAAACGGCAAATTTACCATTTTTGGCCCCAAAAGCGTGATAAAATTTGCGCCACCGACTTCGTATTGAAGGCCTTTTTCGCCCTGGATTACTAGCACCTCTTTGCTTTCGTTGTTATAGCTAAGATCTGCGATAATGCCACCCATACCGGCTAAATTTTCCTCGACCTTAACAAATTTTTCCACAGCTGAGCTTAGCAGGCTAACTGGGGCGAAATTCGTCCCCTCAAAGCTATAAAGCGATAAATCATCGATTAGATTATCCTCGTTTTTATTTAGTGCGATTTTTTCGCTAGTGCCCATTTTAGTGGCGTTTATGTCGAAATTTGAATTTATATAGAATTTATCGGCATCGTTTTTGACATAGATGAAATATTTGGTTTTTGGCATGGTATTAAAGCTAATGCTAACCTCGCCTAGCTCGATACTCTGCCCAGAAAGTAGCGAAAGGGGCTGTTTTTGGGTATCGTTTGAGAACAAAAACTCGATTCTAGCGGGTGCGCTTTGGCTCTCGTCTTTGACCCATTTTAGCTCGCCGTGCGGGATAAATTCTTTAAATTTTAAATTTGCATTTTTGCCATTTACATCTAAATTTAGATCAAATTTCATCTTTCCTACGCCGCTTAGGTAGTTTTTTTCATCGGCTGAGATGAAATTTTTATCCTCGCCTATGCTGATTAATTGCACGAATTCGTCCTTGGTGCTAATTAGCGAGCTTTCCTCTCCCTCTCTAATGTGCAAATTCCCCTCAAATCCAAAATATCTCGTAAGCCCAGCCCCAAGCAAAATAAAAAGAAAGCTTAAATGAAATATAAAGGTCGGAAGCTTTTTGATATCGCCGAGGCGGTAGCGGTAGATATTGTAGGCTAAATTTAGCCCCAAAAGTAGCATTATCAGCCCGAACCACCACGCATTATACACACTCGCCCACGCTACTGGCGTGCCAAATGCAGTCTCCACAAATGTCGCCACCGCGCACGCGATAGCCAGCAGGGCAAGCATAATGCTGGCAGATTCCATGCTAAAAATAGATTTCATATTTTTCCTTGCTAAATGATAAATTTTATTAAGAGCTGGGATTTTATCAAAAAATTCTTAAAAATTCTCATTTTTTGTAATTAAATTCACACACCTTGCCTACGGCTTGATTGCACGGAATTGCCGAGATAGAATTATCTGGCGAGCCGTCGATGATTTTATCTGAATACACTAGATAAATTATGCTCTGGCTTGCTTCGTCAAACATACGCACGACATGGGTTTTTTTAAAGATTAGCGAGGATTTTTTCGCAAATATATCCTCTTTTTTAAGCTCTTCTTTGATTATGATTTTTGGGGCTGTTTGAGAGCATGAAACAGAGGCTTCTGAGCGGTCTTCTTCGACGCCAACAATCTCTTTGGCGCCACCTTTTTTGGCGTATGAGATGAAGCATGTAACCCCGTCGATTTTAGGGTCGCTGACGCTGATAACCTCGATTCTATCGTTTTTGCCAAAAATTCTAAACGAAGTATTTACACTATCAATCACCTCATAATCCTTAGCGAAAACTGCGCCCAAAATCGCACAAACAAGAAAAATTTTTTTCATTTTGACTCCTTGAATTTGACAAATTTTAACATTTATAATTTAAAATATTGTAATTTTTTTGTTAAGGAATTTTATGATTGAAGATATTTTTAGAGAATACGATATCCGCGGAATCGTGGGCGAGGATCTAAACGAAGAGAGCGTTAAGGCGATTGGTTTTGCTTTTGGTATGCATTTGCGCCATTTAGGCCGTGAGCGTATCAGCGTAGGCTATGATGCGAGGCTAAGCGCGCCAGATATGTTTGAATACCTAGTAAGTGGGCTTAATTACGCTGGGCTTAGGATTTTTGATATTGGTCTTTTGCCTACGCCTGTGGGGTATTTTGGCGTATTTACGCACAAATTTGACGCAAACATTATGATTACAGGCTCGCACAATCCGAAAAATTATAACGGCTTTAAAATCACAATCGGCACGGATAGTTTTTTTGGCGCACAGCTTAAAACACTCGGCCGCCAAGTGGCTGAATTTATGGGCTCTGGCGTGGAAATCCCAACAAATACATTTTGCGAAAAATATAATATTTTGGGCGAGTATTTGGACTATTTCGAAAAAGAATTTGCAAATTTGAAAAATTTCAAAACACCATTTGTGATTGATTGCGCAAACGGCGCAGCAGGTGTTACAGCGTGTAAAATCGTGGAAAGATTGGGCTTAAATGCTAAAATTTTATTTCCAGAACCTGACGGAAATTTCCCAAATCACCACCCAGATCCAAGTGAAGAGAAAAATTTAGTCGATTTAAAAAATGCAATTAGCGAAAACGGGCTAAATTTGGGCTTTGGTTTCGACGGAGACGCCGATAGAATCGCCGTGCTAACAGCGAAGCGAAATATCAAAGGCGACGAGCTAGCCTGTCTTTTATCACTAAATATGAAAGAGCCGAAAATTTTGGGCGAGGTGAAATGCTCGCAGGTAATGTATGATGAGATAAACCGCCGTGGCAAGAGCTTTATGGGCAAAACAGGTCATAGCAATATCAAAAAGGCTATGAAGGAGCTTGGCATTGATTTGGCGGCTGAGGTGAGCGGGCATATTTATTTTAAGGAGCGATATTTTGGCTTCGATGACGGCGTGTATGCGATGATGAGAGTGCTAGAACTCGTCGCAAAGGGTATTGATTTAGACGCCGAGCTTGACGCGCTTCCTGTAATGTATAGCACCGATGAGATCAAATTTAAAACCACAGACACCGCAAAATTTGAGATAATTGATAAATTTAAAAATTTAGCCAAAAACGGCATTTCTGGGCTTCCAGCCGTGCGCGATATGATAGAAATCGACGGGGTTAGATTGAGGTTTGATGATGGCTGGGCTTTGGTGAGAGCTAGCAATACCACGCCGATAATCGTAACGAGATTTGAGGCTAAAAGCCCTGAATTTCGCGATGAAATGCAAAGGGTGATAATGGGCGCATTAGAGGAGATTGCAAAATAATGGAAAAAGAGTTAGTCGAGCAAAATATAAAAGAGCTTCTTGGCGCTAGGGCTGAATTTTTCGCGCTACTAGATGAAAAAGTGCCAAAAATAGAGGGCACAGATGTGTTTGATTTCGCAAACGCAAAAGAGGCAAATTTAAAGGAAATTTACACCAAATTTTACGGCTATGATTACGCTATTCGCAAGCTTTTGCCGTATTTATACAAGGCGTATGGAGTGAGCTTTAATGTCTGAAATTTTGATTGATAAATCAGCGTATTTTCACAATCTTTCGCAAATTTCGCAAAAAGTAGCCAAAGAGCGCATTATGCTCGTGCTTAAAGACAACGCTTATGGGCATGGCATGCGCGAAATCGCGGGCTGGGCGCGCGAGTTTGGTATCAAAAGAGCTGTTACTAGGACGCTAGATGAAGCGCGCGAGATTTCAGAATTTTTCGAGGAAATTTTAATTCTTTCGCATATTCCAAACGGAAACGAAAATCCAAATTTTATTTATGCCGTAAATGATATGAGCTATTTTTCGCGCCTAAAACGGGGCGCGAAAGTCCATATCGTGGCTGATACAGCCATGCATAGAAACGGCATTTGCGCGCAGGATTTAAGTGAGGCTTTGGCACTTTGTAAAAAATACTCGCTAGCTTTGCGCGGATTTTTGACACATTACCGCGCCAGCGATGAGCTAAGCTCTGATTTTTACGCACAAAGGCAAAATTTCGCCGAATTTAAAAAAATCGCCAAATTTAAGGCAAATGAGGCTGGATTTAATGAGCTTATTTTCCACTCTTCAAATTCAGCCGCGATCGAGCGTAGAGCGGGGTTTGACGATGAGTTTGTGCGCGTGGGTATGGCGCAGTATGGATACGCTCAATTTGATGATAGCCTAAATTTGCGCCCTGTGCTTAGCTTGTGGGCTGATTTAATCAGCCAAAGAGTGCTTAAAAAAGGCGAAAGGGTAGGCTATGGCGGGGTGTTTTGCGCGCCGTGCGATATGAAAATCGGCACCTATGATTTAGGCTATGCAGACGGGCTTTTGCGATACGCTGGGCTTGGGGATTTGCGATTAGCCAGTGGCGAAAGGCTACTTGGCAAAATGTCCATGGATAGCTTTTGCGCTGAGTTTGGTGGCGAGCGAGTGTGCGTGATAAATGACGCCAGAGAGTGGGCGAGATTTTTTGGCACGATTGAGTATGATGTGTTAGTTAAACTTCATGAAAAAATATCAAGGAGAGTGGTATGAACGAGTTAGAAAACCAAAATGGCGCCGAACAAATCGGCTATGACGGCGAAAAAAGTGCAAAAGGTGCAGAGCAAAGCCAAACTTACAATGGCTCTGCTAATGTCGAGAAAAAATCATCAAAAGGCTGGCTAAAATGGCTGATTATCGTTGGCATAATTTTGGCTGTGTTTGCGATTTTTGCCGTGCCTGTGTATAACAAACTGACCCTAAAAGACGAAGATGTCAATGCGGCCTGGGCGCAGGTGCAAAACCAATATCAAAGGCGCGCTGATTTGATCCCGAATTTCGTCGAAACCGTCAAAGGATACGCAAGCCATGAAAGAGGCACCTTAGAGGGCGTAATCGAGGCTCGCGCGAAGGCAACGAGCGTGAAAATCGACGCAAACGATATCGTAAATAACCCAGAAGCCTTTACGCAGTTTAACAACGCACAAGGCGAGCTAAGCTCGGCTCTATCGCGCTTAATGCTAGTTGTAGAACGATACCCTGAGCTAAAAGCAAACTCAAATTTCACGGATTTGCAAAATCAGTTAGAGGGCACCGAAAACCGCATAGCTGTGGCTCGTAAGGACTATATCGCTGTGGTGCAAGAGTATAACAAGATGATTAGGGTTTTCCCTACAAATATCATCGCCAAACTCGTAGGCAAGGGCGGAGCTAAGCCTGTATTTAACGCAGGCGAAGCCAATCAAAACGCGCCAAAAGTTTCGTTTTAGATGATTGAGCAAATTTACAAAGACGCCATAACGGATAAAATCTCAAAGGCCGAAGATGCGAGCGACGCTGAGATTATCTGCGTGCTAAGTGGCGAGGCTTTGGACTTAGAGCCCCTTAGCTGGGGCGTGGCTTGCACGATTGCCTTTGTAGTGGGCACTGCGCTGATGTTTTTCCAGCAAGTAGGCAAAGTAGGCGCGTTTGAGTTGATTGCGATTGTATTTTTGCTCTTTAAATTTCTATTTTCTAAATTTCCTAAATTTTTAGAATTTTTTATCCCTAAATTCTTTAAATTTAGGCTTACTTACGACTTTGCCGTGAGTAAATTTGAGCTGTTTGGATATGATAAAATCCCAAACGCTGTGATTTTTTGCGTTTGCAAAAATGAAAAAATCGCGCACATAGTTTGTGGCGAAAATATCAGCGCGAAGATTGATAATTCTGAATTTTTGCAGATTGTGCAGGAATTTTGCGCCCAGGCAAAAACTGCGAATTTTGGCGAGGCTGTGAGCGCGGGTATAGATAGGCTTTGCGCGCTAATAATGGCGAAAATCCCCCATGAAATGGGCGATAAAGATGAAATCAAAGAAAAGATTGTGGAAATAAAATGAGAAGAATTTTACTTTTTTTATTTTTGGCTTTATCTTTTTCGCAGGCTAAAATTTCAGACTATTTGGCCTTGCCAAACGACACGGCTATTATCGACGAGGCGAGTATTTTGCGCGCCTCTACGGCTGGTGCGTTAAACGAAATTTTGCTTAAATTTGACGAAAATTCCACCAATCAAATCATGGTCGTAACCCTAAAAACGCTCGGGGATTACTCTATCGAAGAGGTCGCGAACGAGCAGGCTAGGGCGCTTGGCATAGGGCAGAAGGGCTATGATAACGGCGTGCTTTTGCTCGTCGCGCCAAACGAGCGCAGGGTGCGTATCGAGGTCGGATATGGCTTGGAGGGCGTGCTGACTGACGGCGTGTCAAAACGCATAATCGAGTATAAAATTTTGCCACATTTTAGGGCTGGGGATTATGAGGGCGGAATAGTTTCTGGTGTGCTTACGATCCTCGATTTTATCGAGAGTGGCGACATAAAATTCGCCAAAATCGAGCGCGCTCAGGGCGAGGAAATCGACATAGACTTTGTAATTTTTATGCTTTTCTTTTTCTTTGTATTTTTTATGATGATGAGAAACAAATCACGCTCACATGGGGATTATGGCAACACTATCATCTTAGGCGACGGGCTTGATGAAATTTTGCGCGGTGGCTTTGGTGGCTCTGGCGGATTTGGTAGAAATGGCGGATTTGGCGGTGGTTTCGGCGGTGGCTCTGGTGGATTTGGGCGCAGTTCGCGAGGAGGTGGCTTTCGTGGTGGCGGAGGCGGATTTGGTGGTGGCGGTGCCAGTGGCGGGTGGTAAGCCTGCAAATTTCAAATTCAAATTTTAAATTTAATCAAAAAGGCGAAAATGTATATCATACAGCGCGAATTTAGCGCGAATTTAGAGGTCAAAAAGTCAAATTTCATCGCGCATTTGGTGCCGTTAGCTGAGTTTGAGCGCGTGCGTGAGCGACTAAAAGGCGAACACCCCAAAGCCCGCCACATCGTCTGGGCGTATCGAGCGCTAAATGAGTATTCCCAAATCGTCGAAAACCAAAGCGACGACGGCGAGCCCAAATCCACGAGCGGGCCATCGTGCCTAAATGCGCTTCGTGGCGCAGGTCTGATTGACACGGCTGTGCTTGTGGTGCGGTATTTTGGCGGGATCAAGCTAGGCACGGGCGGGCTAGTGCGCGCGTATGGCGGGGCTGTAAATTTGGCGATAAATGCGAGCGAGCTAGTATTATACGAGCTCAAAAAGCCTTGCGAATTTTTCGTGCCGTTTGCGCAAATTGCGAAATTCGAGCATTTTATGAAAAAGCAAAATTTCGCTTACACGCTAAATTTCGCCGACACAGGGGCTGTGTTTTCGTGCGCTCTTTCTCAGGCGCAAACAGCGATTTTCGCGGATTTCGCGCAGGGTTTCATCGCGCCATTTGAGATACTCAAATTGCCTGAATTTTAAAATTAGCGCATAATATTATTGTTGTTTTTTTATTTTAAGTTAAATTTTATAAATCACTTTGTAAAATTGAGAGAAATTTTATCGTAAAGGAAAAAAATGCCAAGACCAACCCCTAAAAACAACGAGATCAAGCTAGATCCGGGCAGATATATCGTCTCTCGCACCGATTCTAAGGGTATCATCACATTTGGCAATGTGTATTTTTGCGCTATTTGCGGTTATAGCGTCGAGGAGTTACTCGGTCAGCCACACAACATAATCCGCCACCCAGATATGCCAAAAATCGCGTTCAAGCTCATGTGGGATACGATCCAAAAAGGTCGCGATTTCGTCGCAGTCGTCAAAAATATGGCCAAAGACGGCAGTTACTACTGGGTCATGACCGAATTTATCCCTAAAAAAGACCCCGCCACAGGCGAAATTGTCGAATACACAGCCTACCGCAAAGCCCCGCCACGCGCTGCTATCGACATCGTCGAACCGCTGTATAAAAAGCTTCTCGCCGCAGAGGAGCAAGGCGGTATGGAGGCTAGCGAGGCGCTTCTAAACGAGTACCTCAAAAAACAAGGCGAGACTTATGAGAGCTGGATTGTGCGCATTACTGGCAAGTCAAATCCGATTACTGCGCTGTTTTTCAAGGCGATGAGAAAGCTTTTTGGCTAAATTTTGCTTGAAATTTGATGATTTAAATTTGCGTGGATTGTGAATTTTGATTGTTTAAATTTTAGTTATTTAAATTTTTGATTGGAATTTTGATTATTCAAATTTTTGTTTTAAATTTTGGTCGCTTAAATTTGTGATTGAAATTTTGATTATTTGAAATTTTGTTTAAATTTACGATTAAAATTTTGGGCTTATAGCTTAAAATTTTACTTGAAATTTTGTTTGAATTTTAAATTTCATTTTCCCCTTTGCCTAGACCTTGCGTCTAGGCTTTTTTATTTCGCATTTTTTTCCGCTAGCGCAACTTCTAAACACTGCCCCGAAATTTTTGTATGCTATTGTCATTGCAAAAGCAAAGTAAATTTGCCTTGATTTGTCATTGCGAGCATAGCGAAGCAAATTTGCCTTAATCTGTCATTGCGAGGAGCGAAGCGACGAAGCAATCTACGACTTAAAAATTCCAAACGCTAAATTTGCAAATTTATTTACATTAAATTTTTATTTCGTAGATTGCCACGCTCACTGCGTTCGCTCGCAATGACATATCGAGCGAAAATGTAAAATTTATGTTAAAATCCCAAGCAAATCATCATTAAAAGCAGGTGTTTTATGGCAAATCAATACTTTGTCTATATTTTGTTTAGCAAAAAGCACGGCACGCTTTATATCGGTGTTACAAATGACTTAAAACGCCGAATTAGTGAGCATAAAAGCAAGATTATCAGAGGTTTTACGGCTACTTATGGCGTGGATAAGCTTGGGTATTTCGAGGAATACGATAGTATCGAAAGTGCTATTTTGCGCGAAAAACAGCTAAAAAATGGAAACAGAAAGCAAAAAATCGCTTTAATCGAAAGCAAAAATCCAACTTGGATTGATTTGTATGATGAAATTTTGTTTTGATTTATCTCGACTTGTCATTGTAGGAGCGAAGCAAATTTGTTTTAATTTGTCATTGCGAGGTGCAAAACAAATTTGCCTCGATTTGTCATTGCGAGGAGCGAAGCGACGAAGCAATCTACGACTTTAAAATTCCAAACACTAAATTTGCAAATTTATTTACATTAAATTTTTCACTCGTAGATTGCTTCGGTGATAAATCACCTCGCAATGACAAATCGAGTAAATTTTTTGCAAAAAACCAAACTTTAAATTTTTCACTCGTAGATTGCCGCGCTCACTGTGTTCGCTCGCAATGACAGATTAGCCGAATTCGCGTAATGCCACTCTTTTTTTTGTCATTGCGAGGAGCGAAGCGACGAAGCAATCTACGACTTAAAAATTCCAAACGCTAAATTTGCAAATTTAGCGACATTAAAATTCCCCCAAATTCCCCCAAAAACGGCGCAAAAAAAAACGGCGATAAATTTTATCCTTTACAAATGTGTAATTAAACTTCGTTTAATTTTTAAAGAGTTAAAATACGGAGTTATTTATCACATTTTGCGATTAAGTTCGCAGAAAAAAGGAGTTTTTCATGAACAAGGTCTATAAGCTCAAAAGGAGCTCACGCGGCGTCAAGGTCGTTAGCGAGATCGCTAAGGGACACAGTGGCGAAAAAACTGTGCGCGAGGGATTCGGTAGCACGATTTTTTCAAGCATTGGCAAGATAGCGAGTGCGCCTGCTCTGGGACGGCTGGCTATGTCGCTAGCTACGATAGTGGCTATTAGTGCGCCATTTGCACCAGAGGGTCTGTATGCAGAGATAGTAGAGGGCACATCTACTGGGACTGATACTATCGCCATTGGCAAAGACTCTTATGTTAGAGCAAACAATGGTATTGCTGTGGGCACAGACGCCAAGGCTGGTCATAAAGTGACTGAGATGTATATCCAAGCTAGCTTTATTAACGATAACAATCCTACCAAAGTTATGGTTAAAGCATATACAACTACTCAACTAGCTGAGATGGGAATTACTGGTGCGACCAAGACTTACTATTACGCATATTATAAAAAAGGCAATAGTGAGATAAAAGTCGGTGGTTTGGATAGGGATAAGGATTTATATAAGAATAAAGATATTAACGGAGAGCTAAAATCCGAATTGCTTCGAGCTTATGCTTTTAGAAGCGATGAAAATTATGAACAAGATGATAATAATTATAGAAAAAGCTGGGTTGCCAAGGATAGCACTAAAACCGATGCAGATGTAGCGGCAAATGTAGCACAATTTATATATAATAACAGAAATAGCTTTGAGAAAGAAATTGGCGATCCTAATCGCTTTTTCTCTGATAAAGTCGTAATAGCTGGTTCAGACGGCACACAGATTGCAATCGGTCCAAATTCTTATGCTATGGATAAAGGTGCAGTTGCTCTTGGAAATAGTGCGACAGCGAATGGAGATTACACTATCGCTATCGGTGAAGAGGCTATGGCGGCTACTATGAATGATTGGAGTGGTGGTAATGTCGCTATCGGCGGTAAAGCAAAAGCTGTCGAAATGAATAGCGAAGATGAAAATGATAGACCAGGACAGAGCACCGCTGTGGGATATAGTGCATTTGCGACTGGTGGTCAGGCGATGGCTTTGGGTGCGAATACTATCGCAAGTGGATATGGCTCTATATCAATAGGCGGAGATGATATCGGTGGTACAAAAAGTGATTTTAAGCTAGGAAAAATTGGTGAATATTTGTATGTCATCGGCGGTGAAGAGCACGCCACCGACCATATTAAAATTTTGCAAGGTATTTTTAATGGAGATTTGGTAGTTGTTGGTAAAAAAATACAAGTTAATACAAATAAAACAGTAGCTGAGCAAGAAGCAATTCGTGCAAAATATGGTAGTAGCGGTAGTAATGTTATCGACAAACCAAGCGAAGGCAATCTATACATACCAACGACAGCTAGTGGTCTTGGCTCTATGGCAGTAGGTCAAAGCTCATTAGCTAGCAATACCTTCTCAAATGCTTTTGGTTATATGGATATAGCTAAGGGTATCGGTGCTAGTGCTATCGGAACATACAATGTAGTCGATGGTCACGGCTCGACCGCTGTGGGTGCAGAAAATACCATAGTCGATGTAAATTCTACCGCAATCGGTGTAATTAATACAATCGACGGCGGCTCGACAAACGCTATGGCTCTTGGTAATGGAAACATTGTCGCAGGTAGCAATTTTTCTATCGCGGCTGGTTACTATAATGAAAACCACGCCGATAATACTATCACAGTCGGTCTATACAACGATGCAAACAAGACAAATGCTGCTGCTGTGGGTCTAAACAACTATGCTCTTGGTATTGGCTCTATCGCTGTGGGTGGTGAAAATAACGCCACAGGAGCATATTCAACTGCATTTGGTTTGCGAAACCAAGCTGATAAGGATAATACCCTAGCTATCGGAACTTTAAATAATGCTGAGGCTGAAAATTCTATGGCTTTGGGTGCTGATAACAACACCACAAAACGATACTCTGTCGCTGCCGGTATGAGCAATCTAGCCGAAGGCGAGAAATCAGCCGCACTTGGTTTTGGCAATACCGCAAGTGCTGATAGGTCTTTCTCGGTCGGTATGGACAACAATGTAACCGAAACAGGTGTCGAGAGTATCGCTCATGGTTATGGCAACATAGTAAAAGGTAAAAATTCTATCGCTATGGGAACTGGCAATACCGTAACTGGCGATCGCTCAGGTGTGTTTGGTGATCCAAGCGTGATTAATAGTAATGATAGCTATTCTGTGGGTAATAATAACAACATAGCAGCAGGAAATAATAGCGTATTTATCTTAGGAAATAATGTTACTGATACTTTTGCAAATTCTGTATTTTTAGGCGATAGCTCTGCGTATGTAGTAGCAGGAAACACCACAGGCGGTATGGATACTGTAAATGAAGCAGATGTCAAGGGCGTAATTTATGATGGTTTTGCAGGTAATACACCTGTGGGCGTAGTAAGCATAGGCAAAGAAGGCTCTGCGCGTCGTATCCAAAATGTCGCAGCAGGCTTGATAAGCGAAGATAGCACAGACGCTATCAACGGCTCACAACTTTTTGCCGTGCTACCTAAATATAATGTTGCAGGTGCTAATGATACTGTTTCTAGTGTGGAAATCGGAGATCAGACCTATAAATTCCAAAATTTAAAACAAGGAACAAACATAAGAATTGACCCTGACGGCACTATTAACGCTGAAAATAATCCGAACCCAACAACAACTTTAAAGAGCGATAATAGAGTTGTAAGGATTTCTACCGATGAAATTCAAAGCCCACTATTACATATAAATGGTGTCGCTGACGCAGCAGAAGAATCAGCCAAGGCAAACGGTACAAATGCTATCGCTATGGGAAATGGTGCAACTACTAGTGAAAAATTAAGTATAGCCAAGGCAAAAACAAAAGCATACAATGCTCGTGTAGATACCATAAAAGAAGATGATAATCTTAATTACGATACGCGAATTATAAATGCAAACAACTATGATAATATGATAGCGGCTTTAACAGCGATTGCAGATGCAAACAAAGCCCAAGCAGATCAAACTCAAAAAGATAGATATAAAGCCGCTACAGATCAAATGACCAATCTACTCCATGACTACTCATTTGCAAGAGCAACATCAAACAATGCTATCGCTATTGGCACAAATTCTGAGGCTGCTGGTAACTCTTCTATCGCTATGGGCGAAGGAGCTATTGCTAGGGGTGCAGCTACATATACATATACAGACAAAAGTGGAAAAGAAGAAAAACTGACTTCTAGCGCTATCGCTATCGGTAAAAATGCTCGTGCGCTGACAAGATGGAGAAATCAAACCACAGGAGCAGATGAAACCTCAGAAACAACAGGTGCTATTGCAATCGGTGAAAATGCTTGGGCATTAACTCCGTATGCTATCACTATCGGCTCGGGTAAAGGAGGAAATCAAGGACTAGGCGGTAGAGATTATGCTTTGGATACGGCTGATAAAGGTGGCTTTTCGGTAACTATCGGATACAAAGCCTCGACTTTCCTATATGGTGTAAAAGCCCCTGGAACGTATTATTATGCCAATACGAAAAACTCCACCGCGATAGGCACTGCTGCTCATACTCACGCAGCAAATGCTCTTGCTATCGGTTTTAGCACAGATGCTACGGGAGAGAGATCTTTTGCACTAGGAACTGGTAGCACTAGTTTGCCAACTGGACAAAATCATTCAGGTTCGCGTGCTGGTGGTCAAGGCTCTATCGTTATCGGTGACCAAGCGACAGCTTTTCGTTATGCAAAAGAAGAATTTGTAAGTGGCGATTTTGAGCGTTCAGAAGCCGGTGCTGACATAAATGTAAATGATGCTGTTGCCATAGGCACAGGTAGCTTTGTAAAATCGCAAAACTCAGTAGCTCTTGGTGGCGGTATATCATATACTTATCATCTTGGAACTAATGACAATAGTGTCAATATAGAAACCAAATATTATGCTGGTGATGACAAAAAATGGCAGAAAGAGGCTGAGGGTATCGGTGCAGAAGTCGGTATCGGTGCGACAGGTGCCGTAGCAATAGGTGGAGCAAGTGCTGATATAAGCGGAGCAGATAATACCTACTATCCTACCTTAGATGAAAATAATTTGACTATCACAAATTATACTAGTGCTGCAAAGGTGGCGCAAAATGCAGCGAGAGCTGTCGCTATCGGTAGTGGTTCAAACGCTAATGTGAAAAATGGCGTTGCTCTTGGCTCATATAGCTTAGCCAATAGAGATAATGAAAGTAATGTAGCCACTAAAATATTCAAAGGCTACGATATGCAAACAAACACAAAAGGTGCAGCCAATACCGCAACGCCGGATGATTCTACTTGGATTGCCACCGCAAACGCTATCGCAGTGGGCGATGTAAGTAAAGATATAACTCGCCAAATCACAGGCTTAGCCGCCGGTAGCGAGGACACTGACGCAGTCAATGTCGCTCAACTAAAACGAGCAGGCTGGACTCTTACAGCTAACGATGAAAACGCTACTTTAATCAACCCAGGTGATATTGCAAATTTCAAAAATGGTAAAAATATTACTATTACAGCTGATAGCGAGGGTAATATAACAGTAGCAACTATTGATAATCCAAATTTCAATAGTGTTCAATTCGGTGATAATGGTCCAAAAATCAGCAGTGACGGCAATGGTAATATCAAAGTAAGTGATGAAGGCGGAAATCCTGTAAAAATTACTAATGTTGCAAACGGAACAGATGATAACGACGCTGTTAATGTTAGCCAACTTAAAGCAGCAAAAACAGAAGTTAAAGGAAAAGATGGCGTAAAAGTAACTTCTGAACCTGCTACTGACGGACACACTATTTATACAGCTTCTGCTCTTGTTGATAACAAAACAGTTCAACTAGATAGTGCTGGAAACATTGCAGCTAAAACTACAAATATCACTACAAATAGCAACACAGGTAAAGTAGAAAATCCTACTAATACAGATTCATTAGCTACTGCCGGAGATATAGTAAATGCTATCAATGCTAGTGGTTGGACTCTTAAAGCTAACGATGAAAACGCTACTTTAATCAACCCAGGTGATATTGCAAATTTCAAAAATGGTAAAAATATTACTATTACAGCTGATAGCGAGGGTAATATAACAGTA